>DAIOVK010000357.1:0-3998 GCA_036759045.1 Kapaibacterium sp. (SeqCode)
ATTATGCTTATTGGTTTGGTTACAAAAAATGGAATATTGATTGTAGAATTTGCAAATCAGCGTAAGAAAGGCGGAATGAAGAAAATTGAGGCAGTTCAATCGGCTGCGGTTTCACGACTTCGTCCAATTCTTATGACTTCGTTTGCGATGATATTCGGTGTGCTGCCGATTGCACTTTCGCTGGGTGCTTCTGCACAAAGCAGGCAGTCGCTCGGTATTGCAGTTGTAGGTGGTTTGCTCTTTTCTACCTTGCTTTCTCTTTACATCATTCCAATCCTTTACACGTATATTTCTAAGGAGAAGAGAGAAGAGGGAGAGTAGAGGATGGATTAATGAAGCAGAAGTGCCACACTTTCAAAGTGTGGCACTTCTGTAAAACTAAAGAACTGCTTTAAAAATAAATCTCCTTCCCAAGTGCAACTTGGGAAGGAGATGAAAAAATTAACAATTAATAATTAACAATTAACAATTATTATACTCTTCCTCGCTCAACGAAAAGCCCGGCTCTACTATTTTTACTTCCTCATAAGTTAAATCGTAAAGTTTGTAAACCATCAAATCAATTTTGTTATCGGTTTCGTCAATGATACGCTTGATTTCTACTGCCAGCTCTTTCATTCGGTTGAAACGCTCTGACCAGTCCTCCTTCAAAATGCCTTTTAGCTCAATTTTGTTCTTTTTTAGTTCGCCAGTAAATTCTGCCCAACTTAATTCATACCAATTTTGCAGTTTGGTGCTGAGTTTGTATATGGTAAAGTCCTGCGTTAGCAATTTCAAAAACTTATTCTTTATTTCCTGCAATTCCTTATTCTTTTCAAGCATCACATCTGCAAGAGCAATGAAAGGTTGCTGGGCTTCTTTGTTTATCTCAACTAAAGGTATATTTCTAACATCATTTATTAAAATTTTTGGAAATAGACCTTTATTTGCTTTTGGGGAAACTTTATTATGTAACCACCCAATTAATTTTGAATTTAAAATTACTAATGAATATTTTAAATCTAATATTTCGTTTTCATCAATTATGTTAATACAGGAAGGAGTATTATAGTATTCTTCATTAGTATAACAACATGAAAGTGATTCATTAGTAATTTCTCTTATTAAAATTCTTTTTGAAATGAAATATTTTTGCTCTCTTGGTGCAGCCAACCAACTTCCATAACTTATCCAAAGATGACCATTCCATTCTATATTATATCTATTTACATCACTGCCCTTTAATTCTTTTTTATAAGTATAATCTTTCTTTGTTTCTGAATGCCATATTCTATTTTTAATTGTAAATTCATCATGTCCTCTATATTTATCGTATGGTATTAATCCTTGTGAAACTTCATAATATGATTTTAGTGGTTTATGAGCTAATATTTTATTTATTGTATATCTAATTTCAATAGACTGAGAAAATAAACTAAGAATATTATCAGATGCTTCAATTAATTTATTTTTTTTAAGATTAATAAAATCATTAAAATTCCTATTTATAACTTTTTTTAATTTAACAGAATAATCTCCATTTGATTTACGAAAAGTAAGAATACAAGTTCTAACAGAGGCATCAACAAATGTAATATCATTTGATAAATCTGTTATATTGCAAATTTGAACATTATTAATTAATTCTTCTCTGTATTTTTTTCCATAAAGTATTGACAAAAAAGTATTTGGAAAAATAAAAGAAAGCATACCTTGTTCTTTTAAAATTTTCTTATATAGAGATATAAAATAAATATAGATTTCATAGTCCGGAACAAGATTATCAAATTTACTTAAAAACTCTTTTTCTTTTTTATTAAAATTTACTCCATACGGCGGATTTCCAATAACAACATCGAATCCCTTATCTCCAGTCCCCAGCCCCAAGTCCCCAGAAACATCGAATCCCTTATCTCCAGTCCCCAGCCCCAAGTCCCCAGAAACATCGAATCCCTTATCTCCAGTCCCCAGTCCCAAGCCCCCAGAACCATCGAAACCCTTATCTCCAGTCCTCAGCCCCAAGTCCCCAGAAACATCGAAACCTCCAAACACCACAGGAAACTCTTTTTCCCAATCAAACGCTTTTTCACCAGCAACTGCGGGGTCGTCAATCAGTGAGTTACCACATTTAATATTGTTATCAAGTGCGGTTAGCTCGGAATATTTATTAGCGGTTTTTAGCCAAAGTGAAAGTTTTGTGATTTCAACTGATTCTTGATTTATATCAACGCCGTAAAGATTATTTGTCAAAATATGTCTGTCGAGTTCAAAAAGTTCGTGCTGCCCGCCTTTAAGCAAAGCGAGAGTATCGTTTACTTTCTGCCCTTCAGCATATAGAAAATTAAATGCCTGATTTAAAAAAGCACCAGAGCCGCAGGCAGGGTCAAGCACTTTTATATTTTTCAAAGTTTCACGGTAAGCATTCCAGAACTGTAAATGCTTTTGAATATTTTGATTGCTTTGCGATTTGCTTTTTTTGTGTGAAATGAAATTGTAATCTTCATCGGAAAGAGCGGGGAGTTCGTCAAATCCAAGTTCCTTTTTCCTGTCTTCGAGCCAGCCGCCTACTGCATTTTCTACGATGTATTTTGTTATATATTCCGGAGTATAGAAAATGCCGTCTTTTTTTCGTTTGCTTGTCTTTTTATCAAACTCTTTACCTTCGATTTGAGATTTAAGTTCCTCCAAATCGTTAATTGACTGCTCAAAAATATGCCCGAGAATGTTAACATCAATATCGGAATCGAAGTCGTATTCAGTGATTTTCGACATTTCCTTTAATATGCCGTCTTTTATAACCAGCGAATCTAATATTTCATCTTTTGCAAACAGCCCGCCGTTGAATTTGTTTATATTATGTGCTGGCGAACCAAGATTAATCGCATTAAACAAACCACGCACCTCATTCCAAATCTTTGTTTCAGAAAAGTTGAATGAACTTTCAACATTTTTCACAATTTGCTTGAAAATCTGCTCCGGCAAAAGATAATTATCCTCACAGAAACACACAAAAATAAATCTGTCCAAGAGTTTTTGAGTTTTTTCAAGCAAAACAAGTTCATCAATGTTTGGATTATTGGCTTTCAAATGCTCAAATAAATCAATTCTAATCTTTTTGAAAACGGAGTAGAACTCTTTTGAAATGTCCTGTTCATCTTGCTCGTTGCTTTTATACAGGGCATCAATTAAGCTGTCGCCACTTTTGGAAATAAGATTTTTGGAGTTGAGCAGATAGAAAAATTGATTGAATTTTTCAGGTTGAGCAAGTTCGCTAACAAAGAACAGTTCATATTCGGTTGAGGAATTAGAGTGATAGAGCCGTATTTCATTGAAATTTGAAACAATAACCCAGCGGCACTCTTTACCAGTTTTATGCTGATATGAAAATGCCTGCTCCACCGGAGTTCGATTGTCATTAAAACGTGTTTGCTTGCTGTCAAGCTCTGAATTAGGGTCTTTCAGTTCAATGACAGCACGCACTAAAGAATTTTGAGCAGTAAAGAAACCCAAAGCACCATCGGCAAATTTTCCGTCAATATTAGTAACCTGCTCCTGAGCTAAATTCCACTCGTCCGGATTTTGCAGGCGTGAGTCATATCCCAGAACAGAGCCGAAAATTTCATTAAGGAAATTACCCTGCAAAGCGGTTTCTTTAGTTGCTCTAAAAGCATCACTTTGCACAAAAGCGACCCAGCGGTTCAATGTAGCAATTTTTTCAGGGAAATTCTCAAAATCTTTAAAATCGAATTTAGAAACCAAATGGTTTAGTTTCTTTTTATTGAAAATATTCTTTTTAATGTTTGGCATAGAAATAAAATTTATTTTTTAATATGTTCCAAATTAATAAAAATAAAATAATTTTCAAATTGTTTTTATACTTCTTTTCATTTGCACTTGGGAATGAAGATTATCTTTGTTCTTCCTTCCCAAGTTGCACTTGGGAAAGAATTATCATTTCTTCTTTTTCCCAAGTTGAACTTGGGAAGTACTATTTTTTCTAAGCTGTGCTTTATATTTTT
>DAIOVK010000358.1:0-3977 GCA_036759045.1 Kapaibacterium sp. (SeqCode)
AAGTTGAATATGAATATAGAAAAAATATTAAAAGATTTGTAAATTATACTTCTATATTATCTCCTTCCCAAGTTGCACTTGGAAAAAAATGGAAATTTGATTTTGTAGGTAACAGGCATGCCTGTTACCTACATTTTAGCTATTTCAAGGAAGCATTTATGCTTGCCCAAATGTAACTAACAAGTGAGCAAACTCACTTGCTTTCCCAAGATGGATTCTGACATCCGTCAGAATGACACTACCAACAACTGACAGCCGATAGCCGATAGCTGACAGCCAACAGCCGATAGCTGATAGCTAAAAGCCAACAGCTGACAGCCAACAGCTTTACAAATACTTTTTTATAAATTCATTAAACTGAGAAATTGCAATTTCTGTTGGAATATTTTCTATAGTGTCTTCTTTGGGATTTGCCTTTATAATACACTTTTCTGAACATAGAGGATAAAATTTTGTATAGAAATTTTCCAAGCCATTGTAAAGGGCAAAAAGTGGCTTATCGAAAGCAGCAGCAATATGGACAATCGCTGTATCGGGCGAAATTACCAGTGTAGCTCTGTTTACAACAGAAACAACATCTTGAATGGAACGTGACGGAAACAAATTGACATAAGGGCATTTCTCTTTGATTGCTGTAGCTGCTTCTTTTTCGGTTGGGGAATTAACGAGGATAATTTTAAATTTACCAAAATTAGTATTTTCGAGAAAATCAATCCATTTGTAGCTTTTCCACATCTTGCTTTCACGTGATGCAGAAATATTTAAAACAATATAATCAGATATTTCATTCTTTTTTAAAAATTCATTAAAGTAGATTTCTGATTCATTGAACAAAAACAGCTCTGGCTTAGGCAGTTCAGCTTCTTTCGAATAATCTAAAAAATAGAGTGGCTGTAAAACTCTTTCAATGTAATGTTTTCCTTCATTTTTTTCCTGAGAAGGAATCGTCTGATTAAAAGTCTTTTTTCCAATAGGATTGAAGCCGATTTTGTTTTTTGCTTTAATCAGTTTTGCAAACAAATGGCTTTCTCTTGAATAGTGGTCTTTTGGGTCAATCAAAAAATCATATTTGTTTTTTCGAATATGATTAACAAGGGAAATGAATTTTAAAGGAGTTTTTTCGTAAAAAAAAATATTATTTAGATTAGGATTGTTTGAAACAATTTTATTATTATGACGACCTGCGAGCAAGTCAATATTAGCATTTGGAAATAAATGTTTTATTCTGTTAAAAAGCGGGGTTAATAGAATCATATCACCAATTCTACCGAACTGAACAATAATGAAATTCATAATTTACTTTCCAAACAGGGCGTCAATATCATCTTGAGAAACCTCTTCATTGTTTTCATTAGCATTAGAGCCAAACAGGGCGTCAATATCATCTTGAGAAACCTCTTCATTGTTTTCATTAGCATTAGAGCCAAACAGAGCATCAATATCATCTTGGTTTACCGGTTCGTCTATAGATGTACTTTCAATTTTTTTATTAGAATTATCAGAAAACATAGAATTAATCTCATCTTCGCTTAATAAATCGCTTTGAACTTCATCGGGATTTTTTCCTTGAGCAAGCATTTCAATTAAGTTATCTACATCTTTTTGGCGTTTTTCTTTTGAAAAAATACCATCAATTGCATTTGGGTCAAAAGCGACTGTTCGGCTTTCCTTCTTTTCAATGTTTTGATTTTCTTCTTCTTTATCAATATAATGCATAATTTCAGAATTGCTAAGCAGATTAAGCATTTTCGACAATCTAATCCGGATAGTATCAAGAAGATTGTTGACAGCTGCAATTTGTTGGGAAGTAATATCCTGAACCTGAAGAGACATCATAATTGAAGTTAAATCATCATTAAAGCCAGAAATAGAATCAAGCAGTAGCTTTGCGTCTTCTGGAATTGAATGGAATGGTTCCTGCCTGATAAAATCAATAGTTATTTGCAACTCCAACATAATTGTTTCGCCAACTTTACCTTTAAGTTCTCTTTGAAGTTTTAGCAGTTTATCTTCAATATAGTTTCTGCTTGTAAGCTCATCTTTGTAAAGTTTGTCAATAATATGTAGAATATTGTCTTTTTTAACAAAAAGTCCATCAACAATATCCAGTATTTCAGTGGTGGCAAATTCAGTAGCTTCAGATACTTTATTTAGTTTTTGGGTCGCTGTCGGCATTTTTTTTAAGTTTTCATCAAGAGCTTTATTGATGCTATCAAGAAGTGGTTTTACATCAACAACAAAGTCCAAAACATCCTGAAAAAAAGATAAAACCTGAAACTGTTCTGCTTTTTTAAGTATCTCTGAAACATCAAACTTTTTCATAAAATCTTTTGCTACTTTTTTAAATATTTTGAAAACAAAAATTCAAATTAGAAATAATATTTGAACTTTCAAAATAAAATATTAATATATAGTTTTAATAATTCAACTAAGTTTTTCATTATCAACTTTATGAAGAATTTCAAGCTTTTTGAAAGCAATGACTTGTGAGATTTCTCGCTGCGCTCGAAATGACAAATTTTAATTCTCTTTACTGTTTATAAAAATATCCATCTTTAAAAGCAATGAGCGTTTGTTTAAATAAACTTAAACTTTTTGATTTTAAAGAATATAATAATAAGTAAATTATTGGTCTAATTAATCTGACCAGTAAATTCCCGTGCAAAACATTGATGGCAATAAGATTCCGAACCGCGTAGTAATACTTCCAGCCATAATCCTGAAGTTTATCAACAGGATTGAGTTTCCTGTTTAAACGTGCTTTTTTAATTAAAAATGTTTCTGCTCCGAATTTCTTTGCTCGCAGCATATATTCAGTGTCATCGCCGTAAATAAAAAATTTTTTATCAGGGAAACCAATTTTCTCAATTATTTGACGTGGTAAAATCGGACCCTCGAAAGTAAGTCCTGTAACAGGTATTTCGTCCTGATTAATGTCTTTTTCTGTTATTATTCCATTCCAAAAACTTTTAAAAGGATTAGTAAGATTATAAGCAACAGCTTCGTTAAAAAAGACTTTTCCATCTGGTTGAAAGCGAAGCGGAGCGTGAATTCTGTTTTCGTTAATATTAACTAAAAGATTTTCCAAACAAGTTTCTACTGGCTCAACGTCATCATCCATCGTCCAAATGTAATCGTAACCTTGCTCAAAAGCATATTTGAAGCCAGTATATTGTCCGCCGGAGCTACCTACATTATCCTGATGAATTACTATTAAATCGCTTTGATTTTCCAGCCATTCTTTTGTTCCATCGCTTGAATTGTTGTTTAATACTATGATTGCATCTAATTTTCGTGTCTGATGCCTTAAAGCATTTATTAAATCTTTTAAAAACTCAATCCTATTGAAAGTGATTACTATAGCTGCTATTTTTTTATTCATTTATATTTAAAAATATTTATATTCTTTTCATATAATACAAAATTATTAAAAATTTTCGTTCCTTCGATATGAGAAGGGAATTGCAATAAATTTAATATTTCATTGAAAGATAGCCATTTGTAATCCTGATGTTCCTTTGAAATCTTGACTAATTCAGAATACCCGACTTCAAAACCGAAAACAGGAGCAGAATGTATTTCATCTTTATAAGGATTGAAAAAAGTAGTAATAAATGGAATAGTCCAGATATTTTTAATTTGAAGTGAGGTTTCTTCTTTAACTTCGCGAATAGCAGCTTCTATTGCAGTTTCGTTTGATTCAATATTGCCAGTAACAACCTGCCAGAGCGAAGGGTATAGCTTGGCATCTGAAGCACGCTTCAAAGCAAGATATACCGCTTCATCTTGGTTTTGTGGAAAGGCAACAATATGTGCCTGAATCGTATAGGAGACAAATTTGGGCATAAACTAAATTGGTTTTAATATTCCGATTTTTCATTTTCAGAAATCCTGATTCCTCGAAGTCTTTTATTTCGAAGTCTTGTCATTCCGAAACGAAGTGAGGAATCTCACAAGTCATTGCTATCACAGAGTTT
>DAIOVK010000359.1:0-3972 GCA_036759045.1 Kapaibacterium sp. (SeqCode)
TATTGGTTATGCAACATCAGAAAACGGTGCTTTAGTTAGAACTAATGATGGCGGCTTAAACTGGTCAAATTATATGTTCTTTGGCTCACCAATTAATAATATTGCTTTCAATGGTTCAAAAGGTGCTTTAATCGGTGATGATGGTTTAATTAGATTAACAAATGACGGCGGAAATACCTGGGCAACCACTATCCCCGGTTTCGTAGCTCAACCAACTAATTTTACTGAAAAAGACTTATTCGGTTTATTCTGGGCAGATGCTGATAATTTATGGATTGTCGGTTCAGAAGGAACAATTATTAAAATTAGCACATTAAACGGTTGGGAATTTGTTACTTCAAATACTTTTAACGATTTACATTCACTTTATTTTGTTAATGCAAACGTTGGTTATATTGTTGGCGAAGGAGCTATTGTTCTTAAAACAACAAACGGCGGACTTTCCTGGAATGGTGATTACAGACCAGAAAACGCTGACTTTTTTAAAGTATCATTTAAATTAAATATTGGTTTCATTATTGGCGAAAATGGTGTTGTTTTACAAACCACTGATGCTGGCGAAACCTGGGCACAACAAGTATCTAATACAGAAAAAGAATTATATGATTTATTCTTCGTAACTCCACAATTAGGTTATATGGTTGGCGAAAACGAACCAGTTGAAGGAACTACATATAATTCAAGTTTAATGATTACCCGCGATGGTGGAGCAACTTGGAATAAAGTTATTACAAGTGATACTGCCAGATTAGATGTTAGAAGATATCATCCACATCCAATGGCTAAATTACCTGAAAATGGTATTGGTCTTGGTGGTGCAATTTATGTACTCGACATAATTAATTCAAACAGAGCTTTAAGAGAAGATAGTGTAAGATTAAACAGAGTTAGAATCCAAAGCAATAAAGCTTATAGCGGAGCCGCTGTTTATTCTGATAATTATAACTTAAACTTTATTTTAACACGTTGCTTGGTAACTGGTAATGAAGCATTAGAAAATAATAATATTGGTTTATTGCAAAATGCAATTACTGGTCCATATATTAAAAATCCATTACCTGGTATAACAGAAAAGAATGAAGCATCAAGCGATTTAGCCGGTGCAATTTTCTATGCAAATATAATGGGACCATTACCTGCAAATACTTCTTCAGTTACTGCTAACTCAATTTATGACAACAATGCCAGATTCCTTTTCCGTCTTCCAGACGCCCCTAATACAAAAGGCGTTTTAGTTGGAACAAGCGGAATTGGTTATGGTGGTGTTGATACATTACGCAGCAATTACTGGGGACATACAGAAGCTAATGTAAATATGGTTGTAAGTAATGTCCACGGTGGCTGGGCAAATGCAGTAAAAGAAACATTCTTTGTTGCAACAGATAATATTAACCACTTAGGTTATATTTGGTGGAATAATGATAATCCAAGATTTAATAAATTAGAACAAGGACCTTTTGAAAGTATTAATAGATTTAATTATCAGCCAATTCCACTTTTAAATGTACAAGGCGATGAGAATGCAGCAGCACCAAACAGTATTCCAGAAAAACTCTTGATGTCTGGCTTTGTATATGACATTTATGATAAAGGTACAGATATTAAGACAGCAGATTATTCAAATCGCAGAATGAGCCCAATAGAAGATTTCTCAGTTGGTATTCCTCCAAAATTTGAATCATATTCTGATAACACACAGCCATCAAATGGTCGCTATATAAAGAGATATACAAGAGACCCATTTGTTGCCGAAATGAGAGATGATGAATCAAACTTAAAATATCCTTTAATTGCAGATTTACAAGGTGAATTTAAAGCCGATGCAAATGGAGTATTTTATCATCCAGTAGGTTATCCTCTATTTATTGAAACAAAAGTTGATTATGAAGGATTTATTGAAGTATCAAATCATGACCCAAGAGTCTTGAATGAAACAGTATTCTTTGTAATCAATGAAACAACTGGCGATTATATTAGAGTAAATATGAAACAATTCTCTGAAGATGCTCTTCAAGGTTTAGACGAAGCAAGAAGTATTTTTAGAGCAAGAGTAGAATTAGTACCAGACTCAACAAACCGTTCAGCATCCGCAATTAAACCCGGTATTGCAAGAAGAATTGCAGAGGGCTTACCAACTTATGGTAGCTTATTCCAACTTCTTGATAGCTTGAACAGAAATCCATACAATGAAGATGCAGCTACTTTACTTGGTAGAAAATACTTTGAAAGCACAAATTCATTTGCAAATAAAACTAATTTATTTAGTAACAGACCATCAATGCCAGCTTCAGACCAAGGAAAACAAACCTACTTTGCTGGTGAAAGATATGGAGCATTACCAGTAAATGTTGGTGACTCAATCTTTATCATTTCAAGGTCTTATTTATGGCAAAACGGACCGGCTGAAGCTTTGAAAAAAGGTATTCAATTTGTTGTAACAGGTTCAGTAAATCCTCCAGATTATACTGGCGATATTCCAGCACTTGAAGAAAGAAAAATTATTGATATAGTTCCTTCAGAATATCCTTGGAAGAGAAACCTTGGTATACCTGATACCATTTGGAACGATGACTTTATGAATAAAATATTCTTAACTGAAAATAGACTTTATCCAGTAAGAAAAGGCGCCTATAGCGACCCAAATAGTATATATTATTTATTAGCACAGGAAGAAATAGATAGAAATCTTAAATTAGGCGATATGAAAGGAAGAGATTCTATCTTAGCAGTCTCAGCAGTTGATATTAATAATTTCATTGACCCAATGTCAATAATTGATTCAACAAATTATACAAACTTATCATATAAATATAAATTTAATCCAAATGATGCTTTAATGTATTGGTTCTGGGCAAAGATGATTCCAAGCTCTGGTCCCGATAAGAATGGAGCTTCCGGCTGGATGCAATTCAATGGTAAGCCAATTAATCCATTTGTTGTTCCCGAAGGTGAATTTATTACTGTTAGAGCTGATAACTATCCTCCACATTGGAGAACAATTGATAAACTAAAAGAATTATCCGGCTTAGATGCAGATTATATTAGTAAATTTATTAATTTGTTCAAACCATATTTAAACGCTCCTTTATATACTGATTATTTGGCTCGTTTCTTACAGGCAGATACTATTGACGTTGGTTCACATTTCTTCTCAAGAGAATATAAGTTCAATGTTAACGTAGTTAATATTCCACCTAAATTCATACCTCATAATTCTCATAGAAGAAATAATCCACTTGCAGTAACTATTCCAGACGAAAATGTTACCAGACAACAGCTAGCAAATAATAATTTTATTATTGACAAAACTACAACAGTTGTCGATACAATTTATTATCAGGATTCATGGTACACTTGTGGAGTTACATCACAAGGTAAATTAGTTGCTAATGTAACCGATAAATTAAGATTCCAGGCAGATTTCAATACTGATGACGAAATGGAAGATTTCTTTGCAGAAGAACTAAACTGGCAATTCCCTTATGGTAGAACAAATTATTCATTGATAGATAAACCAAATTGGTTAGGAAATCAATATTTAATTAAATATGATTCAGATACTCAAGCTGACCCATTTGGTGTTGATTTAACTACTTATGGTAAATTAAATGTAAGAATTCCAGCAAATGATGCAAAGAATTTACTTAAACCAATAAATCAGTATAATAACTATTTAGTCAACGATACAGTATTTACAATTTTAGCAGAAGATGGTCATGCCGGTTTAACTAGTTTGGATATTAGATTATTTATCAACTATGCAGCTGAAATTACTACAAACGCTCTTCCAGATGCAAAAGAAGATTTAGACTATAATCCCGGCTTACTTGATTCATCAAAAATGATTAAAGTATTTGATGCAAACTTCGGACAAGAACATAAATTTGAATTAGTTTACTCAGATTATCCTTATGACCAGTTAGATAAAGACCCATGCTATCCTGAAGCAGGAGTTTGGGACTTAACTGCACT
>DAIOVK010000360.1:0-3969 GCA_036759045.1 Kapaibacterium sp. (SeqCode)
GTTTTGAAGATGGTAGTGCAAATGATTTCAGCGGAAATGGATATAATGGAACAAAAGTCCACACACCTTATTCTGTTGATGGTATTCAGGGTGGAAAAGCAATGTATTTCCAACCAAGGACTGAAATAGGAAATGAAGGCGACCATATTCTTCTGCCAAGAATTCCATTCGAAAATTATAAGCAATTCTCTGTTTCAATGTGGGTAAAAGAAGAAAATATGACTAATTTAGGTGGTGAAGGTTATATTTGGTTTGGTGACCATTGGACTGGCTGGCTTGGAATTACAAATATGTATAAAGTTCGGTTAGAGCCGCCAAATTATATTCAGTTTGCTGTTGGTTCAGCTTATAACATTTACCCTGAAATAAATTCTCTTTATTCTGATTCATATAGGAACAGATGGATAAACTATACAATGACTTATAAAAATAATGTTTTAAAAGGTTATATAAACGGAGTGTTAATTGATTCATTAGAGCAGGAAGTACTGATAGCAAGTGATTTCGCAGCTATTGCATCTCATCATTTCGATAATTTCGTTTCAACCCGTTTCCAAGGTGCAATAGACGAAGTTAAAATTTACTGTAGAGAGCTGTCCGCTGATGAAATATTAGATTATGTTTCTGATGTTCCCGAAACTGAAACTATTATAAATAATTTTGAAGCTAATTTGCCTTATCCCAATCCAGCAAACACTATTATCACTATTCCTTTTTCTATTTCAAACGGAAAAAGTTTAAGTTCGGATATTCATTTGAATATTTATGATAATCTGGGTAGAAAATATGATTTACAATTCAATATTAATACAAATATTAATAATAATATTGAGTTGGGAGAAATACAAATACAGACACAGAATTTAGAAAGCGGGATTTATTATATTACGGTTAGCGATAAGGAATTTAGTTATACTTATCCGGTTACAATAGTGAAGTAAAAAGAAATGTCATTTTGAGAACAGAAAAAAAGCAATCAACCATCGGGTTAACCCGATGGTTGATACGTTTTTTTCTCCTTCCCAAGTTGAGTTTGGGAAAGAGGGTAGATAGAAAAATTTAGGAAACAGGCATGCCTGTTTCCTACAGAAGCTACTAAAACTTTCGCAGTGTTTATTGAAATTGCAATAGATTAAAAATAAAGATGTCCTACATCTTCGAGATGTAGGACATCTATATTCTTGAAAATACGATACCTGTTGTAATAATTATTAAAGTTTTATCATTATTTCTCATCTCTTTTTATAACCACAATAGTCTTATCATCATTAACGGTAGAATTAGCCGAAAATTTCTGGACTTCTTCCAGTAAATTGTAAGCAATCATTTTTGGAGTTTCAGCGTGATATTTTCTTATAACCTCTGCAATGCGTTCCTCTCCAAAAAATTCATTATTGCTGTTTCTTGCTTCAGTAATGCCGTCAGTATAAATGATTAAAATATCGCCCGGCTTCATTGTCATATTTTCGACTTCAATTTTTTGGTTTTGCATTAAACCGAGCAAACCGCCTGTTGCAGGCAAATATTCGAATGAATCGCAGGTTGGACAGTAATGAATTGGAGTGCAATGACCCGCATTTGCATAAAGCACTAATCTGTTTGAAGATAAAGTAAGCTCACAATAGAAAAGAGTAACGAATCTTTCAGAAGGGAAAGTGTCGTAAATCAGAGTGTTCAATCTGTTAATCAAATTAGAAATACGAGTTGAAAATCCGATTCCCATTCTAATTGCACCTGAAACAAAAAGCGCCTGAATAGCAGCTGGGAGTCCCTTGCTTGCAGCATCGCTAACAACAATACCGAGCCGTTCTTCCTGACCGACTGGGGGTTTTAAATAATCAAAATAATCTCCGCCAACTTCACTATCTGGAATACAGGCACCAAAAATTTTATAATCATGAAACTCCAGATTATGTTCTGGAAGAAGATTCCTTTGAATTTCAGCAGCTCTTTCCAAATCTTTGCTGATTTTCATCTTTTCTGCTCTAGTAGAAAGATTTAACAGAGCAATTGAAGCAACACTACTAATTATAGTAAGTGTTTCGTAGAAAGATTGCAATATTTGAGGAGCATTAAAACCAATAGCGTATTTAAAATACATACCGCTTGGTAATTTAACTAATTCCCCAACACCAGTAATAGAAAAGAATTCAATGCCGGTATCTAAAAGGACTTTATCTGTTTCGAAATTTAATATAGTTCTTTGGGTTCTTAATTTTTTAAAAATTGGCTGGTCTTTAATAGGAACAGAATAATCATCAGGAATTTTTTTTAAATTACCGTGCTGATACTTTAGCCGATAAACTTCTTCTTGTGTATCAAGTTCCCATATTCTACCACCGACAATGGCAAACCCTCCCTGGTCAACCACATCGCTAACTAAATTTTCAAGAAGAGAAAGCTCGTCTTTAAATTGTCCTGTTGCTAATCCTTCAACTAATTTATATATATCTCTTTGATTTAATGTATTTGGGTCCATTTGTTTTTTTTAAATTAAATAAGATTTTGTTCTTTCATAGCAGTTTTTATTAATTTTTTACTCTCATCTTTTAAAGGAAGCAATGGCAGGCGAATAGTATCGTTAGCCAATTTCATAAGTGACAGAGCATATTTAGCAGGTACCGGATTCGGCTCAATGAAATTCAATTCCATTAATTTATAAAGCGAGTAGTGAATTTTTTGTGCTTCCTTTATTTTTCCTTTAAGAGCAAAATTTATACATTCAGCATACTGCTTAGGTGCGTAATTAGAAATAACTGAAATCACTCCTTTTCCACCGACTGAAATCACCGGAAGTGCAAGCGAATCATCGCCTGACAGCAATGAAAATCCTTTTGGTGCATTTGCAATTATATCCATCATTTGTACAAAATTTCCAGAAGCTTCCTTAGTAGCAATTACGTTTTTGCAGCAATTTGCAATTCTTAATTGAGTTTCTGCCGTAATATTGACGCCGGTTCTGCTCGGAATATTGTAAAGAATTACCGGTATGTTGATTGCATCAGCGATTATTTTGTAATGCTCGAAAAGACCGTCTTGGGTTGGCTTTAAGTAGTAAGGAGCAACGACAAGGACAGCATCTGCTCCATGCTCCTGAGCAAATATTGACATATCCCTTGATAGCTCAGTTTCATAAGTTCCGGTTGCTGCAATTATTGGTATTCTTCCAGCTGATATTTCAACTGACTTGATAATAACTGCCTGCTTGTCTTTCGACTTTAAAGTGGCGCTTTCACCGGTGGAACCGCAAACGACTATTCCCTGAACTCCATTTTCAATTTGGTATTCTATTAACGTTTCTAACTGCTTAAAATCTACATCACCCTTCTTTGTAAAAGGTGTGATTAATGCTGTTATTGTACCAGAAATGTTTGTTAAACTCATATATTACCTCTTAATATAAGGATTAATTTATTTTTAATAATTATTTTCAAGCAGTTTTTTTATTTTAAAATCATTCAAATTTATACAATTTACAATATATTTTTTATTGAAAAAACAATTATTTACAAAAATTAATAAAAATTTTGAAAAAATCGAAAATTTTTTTGTTTTTTGTATTAGTTTATTAAAAATAATTACAATTAAGTCATAGGAACAACAAGCTGTTAATATGGTAAAATGCTATGATAGTTACATATACTCTTTCGCAAGTTGAAATTGGGAAGGATTGTTTTAAGATGAAATCCACCTGTCAGCTGGAGTTCATCTTTCTTTTCCCATGCTTCTCCTTGCCAAGTTGAAATTGGGATGCAAAAAATAATAAAAAAGGAAAAAAATATTTGGTTCTTATTTTTTTAATATATTTGTTGAGTTCATTTATGCAAATTTTAAATAGGTCTTCATTTCCTACTTGGGAGAAATACTTGAAATTTGTAAAGTGGGTTAATGAACTAAAATTATTAATAATAATGTACTCAACTTTCCTAGTTGTCATAAGTGTGTGTAATATAAGAATAATATAAAAAT
>DAIOVK010000361.1:0-3962 GCA_036759045.1 Kapaibacterium sp. (SeqCode)
GATAATTAGAGATGAAATTCAAGATAAACTGCTACTAGTCTATATTTATTAAAAAAACATACAAAATAATACGTAAATTTGGGAGAGTTAGAGATTAAAAACGAATGACCCAATTTATTGAGATTCTTTGATATTTTATCTGCTAAAAAAGAGAAGAACTTAAATTAATCGCCTATCACATTTTAATTTCAATGAATATCATTCTCAATCAATTAAAAATTCAACTTCCATTTATTTCTTCTTTCTCGCAAATAATATTTCAATGGAATTGAAAAAAAAATTTGGCATTGAAATTGCAAATAATCTATTAAATATAGTAAATATTGGTTAATATTACTATAATTTAAGTTTTATAACTAATATCCGATTAATATTTAGTGTAATTCTAAAAAATGGATTACGCTAAGGGTATTAAAAAAAAAAGTATTTCAAAAAATAAAAAAGAAGTAAATGAATATATTACCAAGTTTTAAAAGGAAAATAAAACCTAAGAGGTTTTACGAAGAACTTGCTGAGATGGGGCTTCTTGAGGATTATTTGAAATATCAGCAAAGTGAAAAATATGAAAAAGATATTCAATTTAGAAACGAGATGTTAGATATTTTGTACCAAAAGTCAATTATAGCTGTTACTGATATAGAAGTTATGTATTTAGAAAAATTATGCGAATCATTAAGTTACTTCTTGGAGTATATTAAATTATGGAAGAATCAAAGGCATTAAGTCCGGAAGTAAAAGGTCTGTTTGACACTATTAAGCATCAAGCTAAGGAATACACCAAAGCTTTTGATTACCTTGAAACTCAGATTTCTGAATTAAGCCATTTAAAAACTTATTTAGAAAAATTTGCTGAGCAAATAAGAAATGATTTTAATACAACAACAGTTGATTTAAATAAATCTATTGCAGAATTTGTAAATGAAGTTGAACTTAAATCTGAGAAAATCCAGAAAGTATATGATAATTTAGATTCTATTAAAGAATTACGTGATGAGCTATATGAAGCAAATAACAGAATAAAACGGCAAATAACTGAAACCTCGACTTCTCTTCAAAATTTTAAGGAAAAGTCCGAGTTAGAAATAAACTCTGCTCTTTCCAATATCTCGAATACTATTGAAAAAGAAATTGAATCCAATATTCAACGGCTCGAATTAAATATAAGTTTGAAGCTACGTCAGTTCCAAAGTAAATTACTTAATTATGACCAGAAAATATGGGCGTTAAGCGACGCCCAATCCAGAGATTATAAAAATTTCGTTAATGAAATTTTTAATACTAATAATAAAATAATAAATATTATTAAAGATTATGGGGATTTAAAGAAATCGTTTGGAGATAGATTTAATAATATAGAAAATGATATAAAAAACTTTTTGGTAAATCAATCTGTTGGTTTTACTACTTTTAGTAAGGAAATAAATGCTCAGGATGCAGACCAAAGTATTAGATTGTATGCTCCTGTTGAAGAAAATAAAGAATTACTGGAAATTTTAAAAGATGATTTTGAAGGAGAATCTTCTAAAAAATCAAAAACAATAATTTATCAACCAGAGCCAACTGAAAAAGTTCAGGTTTCAGTAACTGACGATAAATATAATGAACTTGTTGGCAGATTAAATGAACTTCAAAAGCTTTACAAAAGTAATTCAATAGATATTGATTCTTTAAGCAGCAAAGCCAAAATTAGCTTGTCTGTTGCTATCATATCCATTCTTATTGCTATTCTTTCATTAGTTATTTAAATCATACTGTTTATTTCTTCTTCAATCCGCTGGCTTTCATAAATCTCAAAATATTTCCCTTGATTTTCTATTAACTCTTGGTTTGTACCCATTTCCAGAATTTCGCCATTTTCTAGATATATTATATTATCACAATTTATTATAGATGAAATTCGATGAGAAATTATGATTGTTGTACGCTTTCTTATTTCTTTGCTTAATTCATTCAAAATTTTCTTTTCTGTTTCAGTATCTACGGCAGAAAGTCCATCGTCAATTATTAGAATAGGAGCATCTTTGAGCAATGCCCGTGCTATTGCTAATCTTTGCTTTTGTCCGCCGGATAATGTAATTCCTCTTTCACCAAGCAAAGTATTAAACTGCTCCGGAAAAGTTTTTATTTCATCAAGCAAATGTGCCGCTTGGCAAACTTTTCTTATTTCCTCATCGCTTGCGTCTGGTTTAGCAAATCTTAAATTTTCAGTAATAGTTGCTGAAAAAAGAAATGGCTCTTGCTGCACAAATGCGATAGATTGACGAAGTTGCCTTAAAGGAAAATCAAATATATTTTTCCCGTCAAGAAGAATTTCGCCACTGCTTGCTTCGTATAATCTTTGCAAAAGCATTACTATTGAGCTTTTTCCGCTTGCTACTTTACCAATTATTCCAATGCTTTCCCCTTGCTTGATTTTAAAATTAATATTTTTAAGGACATATTTGTAATCTGAATTATATTTCAAACAAATATCCTTAAACTGTATATCTCCTTTTATTTCATCTTTTATAACTTCTTTTATACTATTTTCTTTCAATTCATTAAATACTAATTCTAAACGCGATGCAGACGCTGCTGCCCTTTGAATAATCCCGGTAATCCAACCGATTGCAGCAATAGGCCAGATAAGGAGATTTAAATATATGAAAAATTGAGTTAGCTCGCCTAAAGTGGCAGTGCCTTTAATTACCTGCTGACCTCCAAATCCAAGGATAATTACTTGTGATAAACCAACAAGAACGAGAAAAAGTGGCATTATAACTGAAAAAATTCTTGCAAAACGCAAATTCTTCTTGAAATACACTTTGCTTTCATCTAAAAATACTTTTCCTTCTGCTTCTTCTCTATTAAATGATTTTATTATTCTAATTCCGGAAAATGCTTCCTGCGCAACTGAAGATAGCACAGAAAACTGCTGTTGAACATCTTTAAATGCAAAATGAATTTTTCTTCCTACAATATATGTTAGAATTGATATAACAGGCAAAGGAATTAATGCGAGAAAAGTCAAACTGACATTTATTGAGAGAAGGTAGTAAAAAGAAAAAATAAAAGTAGTTACAGTGTTTGCAGTGTACATAATTGCCGGACCGAGAAATTCGCGTGTTGCTGCAATATCATTTGTAGAATATGAAATTATTGTTCCAGTAGAATTTTTATTAAAAAACTGCAACGGCATATCAGCAATCAATTTAAAAAAATCAACACGCATATCATATTCAATTTTTCTTGATGTTACGATAATCGTTCTGCGGGTTAAAAACATAAAAAGCCCGCTGAATGCAGTTAAACCAATCATTATTGCTATATCTTTTATTATAGTATCTGTATTGTAAGTCAAAGAAGTAATATCGTCAATAGCAATTCCAACTATTCTGGGGAGCGTAGTTGAACATACATTTGAAACTGTTACAAAAATAAATCCTAAGATTAGAATGGATTTGTATTTTTTTAAATATGGAAGAAGAATTTTCAGAGATTTCATTGTTTTAGTTATTTTTATTTCAGTTTAGCTGCTTAGAAATTGCAATTTAATGAATATTTAGTAATTTAAAAATATATTTTTTAGTTAATTGATTTATACCAAACCGCTAACAATATTGGTAATATAGTCTGTCATTCCGAGTGCAGCGAAGAATCTCACAACTCATTGTTACCACAGACTTTGAGATTCCTCACTTCGTTTCGGAATGACAGGGGTAAAATTTTGTCATCTCCATTAAAATAAAGCATTTGCTTTATCAGGGGGTTCGGAATGACATCTTTTACTGTCATTCTGGCGTATGCCAGAATCCATCTTACTTTTTGGTTATTTGTAATTGGTCATTAGTTATTAGTAAAAATACTAATTACTAATAACTTAAAAAATTGTAAATCAACCCACGGGTTAACCCGTGGGTTGATTATAAAGATAGATTCTGACATCTGTTAGAATGACGTTTATATTAATGTCATCTCCATTT
>DAIOVK010000362.1:0-3952 GCA_036759045.1 Kapaibacterium sp. (SeqCode)
ATAGAAATAGCAAATATGCTCGGAGAAGTAGTTTCAGTTGTCAAAGCAAATGAGTTCTTTCCTCAGGGCGAGCATTCGAGCAATGCAGATATTAGCAATTTTCTTTCAGGATATTACTTCTGCATTTTACGATACAAAGACAAAGTATATCAGCAACAATTTATAAGGTATTAGCAAGTAAATTTATTACTGATACCAAGTTGCTTTTTAAAATATAATATGGGAAGTTCTAGAAATTGTCATTCAGAACCCCAAAATAAAGTAAGATCTTTATTTAAATGGAGATGACATAATTCTTATAAAATTTTTGTGTGAAAGAAAATGTAAAAAAAGGTAATAAGGTTTATTGATTTTGGGTACTTATTTGCTACTAAGGTTTTAAAAAAAAATAAGGTTTTAAATTTTTTAGCTAAAATTATTCTTTAACAAAGAAAATGTAAACCTTATTTTTATAATAAACCTTAGTAGAAAAATATTAAAATGTTGAAAAAACCTTATTAGCTTATTTTATATAGACTTAATAGATATAGCATTGAAATATTTTGTAGCTATGTCATTACCAAACGAAGTGAGGAATGACAGGGTAAAAAATGTCATCTTCATTTAATTGTAGCACTTGCTTTATCTTATGTCAAAATAACAAAAATTTTCTGGTCATTCTATTAAAAAATTATTATTTTTGAGTAGTTTGAAAAGTTAAATTAAATACTTATAAATGAAAACGATTTGCATTGTTAACGGATTATACTTTCCTCACACTGGTGGTGTGGAAAGTTATATCCATAACTTAGCAATTCAATTGAATAAATTAGGTTACAGAATTATTATTCTCACCTCCAACACAGAAAAAGTTAAAGAAATTGAGCATTTAGAACATTTCACCGTTTATCGCCTGCCAGTAATTAATCTTGTGGACAAGCGTTTCCCTGTCATCATTCCTTCAAAAAAGACTTTTGATTTAATCAAAAAAATAAAATCGGAAAATATTGACTTTTTCCTTATTCAAATGCGATTTTATGCAACCTCTATTCTCGGAGCAGTGCTTTCAAAGCAATTACAAAAGCCCGCTGTTGTCGTTGAGCATGTTACCGGATATATGACTATAAATAATAAAATATTTAATTATTTAGGAAAAATCTACGAAAACTGGGTTACCCGTTTTATGGAAAAGCGGGTTAATGCTTTTTATGCAATTTCTAAAGCGTGTGCGAATTGGTTGAAAAATTTCAATATTGAATCACAGGGAATATTTTATAACGGCGTAGTATTGGATTCTTTAAATATTGATGAAAGCAATGCTCTTATACCAAAAAGTAATGACGAAATTACTTTTACTTTTGCAGGCCGGCTCATTGAAAGCAAAGGAATTAAATTACTGGTTGAAGTGTTTACAGATTTACAAAAAAAATATAATAATATAAAATTAATAATCTGTGGTACTGGTGAACTTTACAATGAATTAAAAGAAAAAACTGCTGGCTATTCAAATATCTTAATGACCTGGCAAATTGCACATAGAGAAGCAATGAAATTCCTAAAGAATTCAGATATAGTTGTAATTCCTTCAAACTACCCAGAGGGCTTGCCGACTTTGATTTTAGAAGCTGGGGCTTGCAGTGCTGCAGTGATTGCAACTAACGTTGGCGGAACAAATGAAGTTATTTCAAATGAAGAACTTGGAATTTTAATTGAACCAAATAATCTTCAACAGCTAAAAGATGCAATGGAAAAACTAATTATTAACAAAGATTTAAGAGAAAAATTAGCAAAAAATTTAAATAAAAAAATTATTCTGGATTTCCTTTGGGAAAACAATGCAAAAGTAGTAGCAAGCGAAATCGAAAAGCAATTTTCATTTGTTAAATAAAAAACATATAATCACTAATCAATAAATCTTAATAATCAACAAAAAATATTTCATATTCAAATAAAAAAAAATGAATAACGTCTTTTAATTTTAAAAATTTTAAGAAAATTCTAACAGGCAATTTAAAACTTTATAAGGAGGTTACAAATGTCTCTCAAATTAGCTATTAATGGTTTTGGTCGAATTGGACGACTTGTATTTCGGGAAGCAGTGAAAAGACAAGGGCAGTTCGAATTTGTTGGCATAAACGATTTAACTAATGCCAATACCCTTGCTCATTTGTTGAAATATGATTCAGTTCATGGAATTTTTCCAGGTGAAATTTTGGTCGAAGACAACAATCTGGTTGTCAATGGTAAAAAAATATTAGTTACTGCAGAAAGACAAATAGAAGCATTGCCTTGGAAAGATGTTGATTTAATTTTAGAGTCAACCGGTGTTTACAGAAAAAGAAGCGATTTAGAGCGTCTGCTTGCACTTGGTGCAAAAAAAGTTGTTCTTTCAGCACCTGCAAAAGAAGAGCTTGATGCAACAGTCGTTATGGGAGTTAATGAACATACATTAACAGGTAAAGAAAAACTTCTGTCGAATGCAAGTTGCACTACTAACTGCTTAGCTCCTATGGTTAAGGTTTTAAATGATAACATTGGTGTTGACAGGGGCTTAATGGTTACTGTTCATGCATATACTAATGACCAGAATATTTTGGATTTACCTCACAGCGATTTGCGCCGAGCAAGGTCTGCTGCAATAAATTCAATTCCAACTACAACTGGCGCCGCTAAAGCTGTCGGACTTGTAATACCAGAACTAAAAGGAAAACTAAATGGCTATTCAATCCGCGTTCCTGTTCCAGACGGCTCTATTACCGATTTATCCGTTATTTTAAAACGTGATACAAGCAAAGAAGAAGTTAATAATCTAATGAAACAAGCAGCGGAAACGACTATGAAAGGTATTATTCAGTATTGCACAGAGCCAATCGTTTCTTCTGACATTGTCGGCAATCCTTATTCCTGTATTTTCGATTCTGACTTAACGCAGGTAATTGGTAATTTTGTCAAAGTTGTCGGCTGGTACGATAACGAATACGGATATTCCAGTCGTATAGTGGACTTAATGCTAAAATTAGAAAATATGCTTTAGGGAAGTTTCAGTATGAAACAAATTCTTCAATAAATGAAGATGAAGTATGAATTGATTTAACGAAAGCTTTTTAACAGATGTCCAGCATCAAAGAGTTTGTGCAAAAACTAGTAAATTTTTAAACATAAAAGAATGTCTATTCAACTAAGTAATTATAATTCAAGTAGGTTAAACATTCTTATTTGACATTTATTCTAAAAATCTAAGTTTTTGCACAAACTCTTGCGATGCTGGACATTTTTATTCTAATCAAAAGACAACCAATTAACAATTAAACATCTTATTCATTCCATACAAAGCTAAACAAAACATAAGAAATTGATATAATTGCAATAGTGAATGCTAATATTTGAATAAATAATGCAACTGCTTCTGAAAAATCATTGGTTGAATAAGAAAGACGCGTTGCATCAAGACCGGCAATTATTATGGGCAACATAACCGGGAATGAAAGCACAGGAAAAATTGCGTTTTTCACATTTGATTTCGAAATAATTGCTGAAATTATTGTTGATGCTGAACCAATAGCAATACTTCCAAGAATTACTGATAACCAAAATATTGAAATTGATAGAATCTCAATCTGATTAATAAAAAATAAAAATAGAATTGATGCAAAAAAATTAATAATCACACACAATACAATATTAAAAAGTAGTTTTCCAAAATACACAGCCGAAGAACTTGAATAGAGTTTTAAAAGCATAATAGTGCCTCTTTCTTCTTCTGTAACGAAGCTTTTCGAAAGCCCAATCATACTTGTAAAAAACATTATAACCCAAAGAAGTGCAGATGAGATATTTGAATCTAATTTAGAGCCGGCAATGCCAAAACCAATAATTGAGCAAGAGGTAAGAATAAACAATAAAATAGCAGAAATAGAATATCTTGTTCGGATTTCGCTCCGAATATCTTTCTTAAAAACGCTTAAAAAAGTAG
>DAIOVK010000363.1:0-3937 GCA_036759045.1 Kapaibacterium sp. (SeqCode)
GACTTACTAAGATAGTTCTTCTCCCCCCTTTGAAAAAGGGGGGTAGGGGGGATTTATGCTTAACTATTAAACATAATGCTTTTTTTAGTTATGTCATCTCCATTTAAATGAAGCACTTGCTTTATCTTGGGGTTCGAAATGACAATTTAATTGTATCTATGAATGAAACTTGGTATAGCAGAACATAATATCTGTTAAATTCTTTCTCAAATTAAATATTTTTTAATTAATTTCAAGGAGTTAGTATGTCTTTGTTAAAAGAAAAATTAGCAAAAATTTTTCCGCCGTTGAAAGACGACATTTCCAATTTCGTTAAAAACTATGGAGATAAGGAAGTCTCCAAAGTTACATTAGCTCAAGCGTATGGTGGAATGCGTGGCGTTAAAGGACTCGTTTGCGATACTTCAGAAGTTCCACCCGACAAGGGACTTATTATTCGGGGTATTGAGTTAAAGCATTTGACTGAAAAAATTCCTGAAGAGATTTTTTACTTGCTTCTTACAGGTGAATTGCCTAATGAAGAGGAATTAAAAGACCTTCAAGCCGACTTGAAAGCAAGAGAAGAAGTTCCACAATATGTCTGGGACGTTCTCAATGCTATGCCAGCTGATTCGCATCCAATGTGTCTGTTTAATACTGCTATACTTGTTATGCAGAAAGAATCTGTTTTCGCAAAACGATACGCTGAAGGTATGCCGAAAAATGAATATTGGGACCCAACTTACGAAGATTCTATGGATATTATTGCAAAGCTTCCAGCTATTGGTGCTTACGTTTATCGTAAAAGATTTGGCAAAGGTCCTATAATTGAATCTGATAAAACGGCTGACTGGGGAAAGAATTATGCACACATGCTTGGGCTTCCGGACCCAAATGGCGAACTTACTAAATTAATGCGTCTTTATTTGAATTTACACAGCGACCACGAAGGTGGAAACGTCAGCGCCTATTCTGCTGCTACTATTAACTCCGCTCTTTCTGATTTGTACTATTCACTATCCGGTGGACTTAATGGCCTTGCAGGACCACTACACGGCTTAGCAAATCAGGAATGTCTCGGCTGGATTTTAGAAACTATGGAGAAATTCAACGGCGCTCCTACTGAAGAGCAACTCGAAAAATTCGCTTGGGAAACTCTTGAATCCGGTAAAGTTGTTCCCGGTTATGGTCACGCAGTTCTTAGAATCACTGACCCGCGCTATGATGCTTTCCTTGCTTTTGGTAAAAAATATATGCCAGACGACCCTGTTTTCCAAACCGTTGCAAGAGTGTTTGACGTAGTTCCTAAAGTTCTTTCTCAGGTAAAGAAAATTAAAGACCCTTGGCCCAACGTTGATGCTGGCTCCGGTGCTTTGCTTTATCACTACGGACTTAAAGAATTTAGCTACTATACAGTGCTATTTAGCATTTCAAGAGCATTGGGTATTTGCGCCCAGGCAGTAGTTGCCCGTGCTATGGGATATGCTATTACCAGACCGAAATCTTTGCCAACACTTAAATACAAAGAATTAGTTGGAGCTTTATAAATTTTTTTAGGAGAAAATATGAAAATTACAGTGATTGGTGCAGGAAACGTTGGGGCAACTGTTGCTCAACTTCTTGCAAATCAGGAATTAGCAAATGAAATTATTCTGATAGATATACTGGAAGGTATTCCCGAAGGTAAAGCACTTGATATGTATGAATCAATGCCGATTTTGGAATCCGATTCTAAAATTTACGGAACAAATGATTATGAAAAAACAAAAGATTCCGACATTATTATACAAACTGCTGGACTTGCACGTAAGCCCGGAATGACCCGTGACGATTTGCTCGTAAAAAACGCTGAAATCGTTACAAGTTGTATTTCAAATGCTTTCAAATACTCTCCCAACGCATATTATATCATAGTATCCAATCCATTAGATGTTATGACATATATTGCTCAAAAAGTAACCAATCTGCCACGCAACAAAGTTTTTGGTATGGCTGGAATTTTAGATACAGCACGATACCGCTCATTTATTTCAATGGAGATTGGTGTTTCTATGCAAGACATTCAAGGTTTGATTCTTGGCGGACACGGTGATACTATGGTGCCGCTGCCTCGTTTCACAACCGTTGCTGGTATTCCGATTACAGATTTAATTCCAAAAGAACGGCTTGATGAAATTGTCAAGCGAACTGCTGGTGGTGGCGGTGAAATAGTAAAATACTTGAAAACTGGAAGTGCTTACTATGCTCCCGCTGCAGCAGCTGTGCAAATGGTCGAGTCCATTGTAAAAGACCAAAAACGCATTCTTCCTTGCTCGGTATTGCTTCAAGGCGAGTATGGATATAACGATGTGGTTGTTGGCGTCCCTGCTAAACTCGGAAAAAATGGAGTAGAGCAGGTAATCGAACTGAACCTCAATGCTCAAGAAAAAGCATTATTGAATAATTCCGTAGTTCACGTAACTGAATCAATTAAAGAAGCAATGGAACTGATTAAGAAATAAAGGTTTTCAAATCGCTTTTCAACTCCTTCCCAAGTGCAAATTTGGGAAGGAGTTTTTTTGTTGAAAAGATGGACTCCACTTTCCCAAGTGGAGTCCATCTGTGAGTAACATAAAAAATAAATTTGCTTTTTAAAAAGGAAAGTTTTAATTTGTAGTAAAATAAGGTTTAATTAAAAAAGGGAAAAAAATGAAAAAAATATTTACCATAATAATAATTTATTGCTGCTCAATTTCAGCTTTTTCGCAATATCAAATTTATAGCTGGGGTGAGAACAATTTTGGCCAATTGGGTAATGGTAGTTTTACTAGCTCAAAAATTCCTGTAAAAATTGGCAACTTAAATAATTGGAAAACTATTTTTAATGGATGGGGCGAATCTTTTGCAATTAATACTCAAGGAGAATTGTGGGCTTGGGGTAATAACAGTAACGGGCAGCTTGGCGATGGAACAATAATAAACAGAAACGAACCAGTAAAAATAGGAAACGATACAAATTGGATAAAAATAGTAAGTCTTGTAAATTATACTTTCGGATTGAAAAATGACAGCACACTTTGGGCTTGGGGAAGCGAATACGGAAATTCACCGTATTTATTAGATACGACTAAAAATTGGAAAAGCATATATGGAGGAAGGTATCATATATTTGGCATTAAAAATGACGGAACTCTTTGGGGTTGGGGTAAAAATGATAAAGGGCAACTTGGCGATGGAACAAATATTGAAAAAAAATTTCCTGTTCAAATAGGTATAAATAACGATTGGAAATTCATATCATGTGGAATTGATCATACTATGGGGGTCAAATCTAACGGAGACCTTTGGGGCTGGGGCGGAAATGGTAAAGGTCAGTTAGGCGATAGTAGTAATAATAAAAAAAATATACCCATTTTGGTTAGCAGGATAAATAACTGTAAGGAAGTTTCCTGTGGTTTTTATCATACTTTAGCAATAAAAAATGATGGTTCTTTATGGACTTGGGGTTATAACGATTGGGGGCAATTAGGTATAGGTGGAACAGAAAGTTGTAATATACCTACACAAGTTGGTACTGTATGGGGCACTTTAAATAATTGGAAATTCGTTGTATGTTATAATGGACATTCATTAGCAATAAAGAATGATGGAACTTTATGGGCTTGGGGTTTAAATGATAAATATCAATTAGGAATTAACAATAAAACTAATCAAGAAATCCCTGTTCAAGTTGGAGATGAAAATAATTGGATTTCGATAACTTCAGGTGGTTATTTCTCAATGGCATTAGCAAGCGATATATCTTCTGTTAATAATAATGAAATAAATAATCTGTTTATAGTTTCTCCAAATCCATCAGTAGATAAATTAACAATTAATTTCAATTTTAGCAAAGAAAATTTTGTATCAATTGCAATTAATAGTATTGAAGGTATTAGAGTAAAAGATTATTTTATTGAAAATACAAACAACTTATTAA
>DAIOVK010000364.1:0-3936 GCA_036759045.1 Kapaibacterium sp. (SeqCode)
GTTGGGACGAGAACAGCAACTTGTTTGCCAGCTTGAACAGCTTTGAAAGCAGCACGGATAGCAATTTCTGTTTTTCCGAAACCAACATCGCCGCAGACTAGCCTATCCATCGGGGTATCGGATTCCATATCTTTTTTAACTGCATCTGTTGTTTCTGCCTGGTCTATTGTATCTTCATAAATAAAAGATGCTTCGAGTTCTTTTTGCCAGATATTATCAAAAGGGTATGCTATTCCTTTTACTTCTTTTCGTTTAGCATAAAGTTTTATTAAATCGAATGCGAGTTCTCTTAATCTTTGTTTAGTTTTTGCTTTCTTTCGCTTCCACTCATTTGTTCCAAGGCGGGAAAGTTTCGGAACTACACCATCGGCTGCATTATATTTTTGGATTAAATGGAGATAATTCAAATTAACGTAGAGAGTTCCATCATCAGCAAAAATCAGTTTTATGCAGTCCTGAAGTTTTCCAGCCACCTGAATTGTTTGGAATCCGTTGAATTTACAAATACCTTTTTCTTCGTGGACGAGATAATCGCCTATGTTTAGCTGCTTGACTTCTTTTAAAGATATACTTTGTTTTTGCTTGTATTTTTTTGAACGTATAAGAACTTGCTTACGGGAAAATATTTGATGTTCAGTAAAACAGGCAACTTTATTCTGTTCTAAAATAAAACCTTCAAAGAAATCTTTTTCTAACCAAATAATATTTTTTAAATACTGCTCATAATAAGATTCTATTCCATTAGTTTGATTGTCATCATCATCTTTCATTTCAGCGAGTTCAATTGCATTTTCAATAATTTCGCGAAAACGCTGCAAGTGGATTTTCCCTTCTGCCGAAATTATAATTTTAAAATTTTCATTGTTAAAGTGCTTTAAATCTTTAATGAAATCTTTTACAGTATGCTGATAAAAGGGTTGTGGGGAGCTATGAACTGCAAAATCAGTTTTTCCAAAAGTATTTAGATAAAGTTTTTTAAATTCAGTAAATTGAGTAGTTTCAGGAGCATCAATATCAGCACTTTCATTATAATCAATTACAATCAAAGTATCTTTTGGGATATAATCGAAAATGTCGCCTTGCTCAATTCCGTCAGTCGAATGAAAAATACTTGAAATGAACTCAACATTTTCAAAATTACCAATACTGCGTTGGGAAAGTGGCTCAAACTGGCGGATAGATTCAATCGTATCGCCCCAAAATTCAATTCTCAAAGGATTTTCCCAACCAATAGGGAAGATGTCTAATATTCCACCACGGACAGCCATATCTCCCTGAAAAGAAACATAATCCTTCTTCTCAAATCCATTTAAAGCAAGTTGATTAATTAAATCTGTAAAATCAACCTCAGAATTTTTTTCCAATCGGATTATAGAGCCGGATATACTTTCTGGTTTAGGTATTGCCTTTTGTAATACTGTTGGCGTAGTAATTGAAATTGAATACTCATTTTTCTGTATAGAGGAAAGTCCGTCAACCAACCAAATATTAGATTCATCAAGATTCTCTGTTTTTAACCTAACGGTGCTAGGTGCTTCAATAAGTAGAGCAATGCTTTCTGTTTCGATTAAAACTTCCAAATCGTTGAACCAGCCAGATGCCTTTGTATTGTCTTCAGTTAAAATTAAAATGTTTTGCTTTTTTTTATTCCAAATACTTGCTATTAAAAAAGATTTAAGCGAGCCACACAGCACTTTAACCCGAATGCTATCATTATCACTTTCTAATAATTTTATGATTTCCGGAGTAAAGCTCAAATTAGAACTGATTTCATCTAACAGCTTGAGATATTTTGGCTTAACTTTTATTCCCGTTACTGCTGCCATCTTTATAATTGTTAATTGTTAATTATTAATTGTTAATGTTTGTTAAATCTTTGATATATTTGAGAATATAAATTAATATATTAACTTTTATAAATGTTTTAAAGAATTAAGCAAAAATAAAAAAAAATGACTATTTTTGCTTAATAAATATTGATTTCTTTCATTTTTTATTTTAATTTGAAAAATAGTAGAAAAATAAATTATTGTTTCACTTTACGCATTCCCCTCTTGAGAGGGCTAACGATAATACACAAATATTTGTTCTAATAATAAAGAAACAAAAGGATTAGTATCTTTGAAAATTATTCCGTAGGAATTATATATTTGTAACAGGAAGATCCCTTGACTGTGCTTATCCCGTAGGGATTATATATTAAAAAAGCACTTCAATATTTAATTCCTACGGAATAAAAAAACTAAAAAATAGCTTTGTTACAAATATTTTATCCCTAACGGGATAAGTAGAATAGCAGCATGTTTTAAAGATGTGTATAATCGTTAGCTTGAGAGGGGAATAAGAAAAGTGTATCTAAAAATTGTATCTGCACTTTTTCATTTCTCAATAGAGGAATTACGTAAGATGAGTTAAGTAACATTTTCTTTATAAAAACGTATTTTAATTAGTTTTTAGTTTATTATATATATGGAGAGTAAAATGAAAGCTTTGCTTAAACTAACAGTATTATTTTTAATTGGATTTACATCTGTTAATCTATGGGCAGATGAAATAAACTCAACCGAAATAATTAACGAAAAATCTCCCGGAATTAATCTTTTTTCAGAAGATGATTTTTGGGACGAAGATTTGCTTGATTTCGATTTTTTTAAATCTGAAGGAAAATATACTTTAAACAGCTACCCAACTATTGAATTTCAGTGGGGATTCACCAAGCCATCAACTCATAAGGACTTATTATCACAAAAATTTTTCGATGCTGGCTCAATGGATTTCAAAATCGGGCATACTAAAAAAAGAGCAAGAGAAAAGTATGAAGGCATCGTAGAAATTGATTTTGATTACGTATTTCTAGGTAGAATTACAAAAGATTTTGTTTCAAGCGATGAAAAATCAAGTGATAAAGTAGAATTAAATGCCTGGCGATTCGGAGTTAGCTCACTTGACGGATATGCTTATAAACTTGGCGGTACTGGTGAATTGCTCCTGTATCATAGCAAAGGCATGGTTTGGACTAAACCAGAATTTTCTTCAAATACAGCAAGCGAACAATTGGTAGATATGCAAAAAACTTATGATGATGCCTTCCGTTTCGGTAATTGCTTTGAAGGTGGTATAAAATATCAAATCGTAGAACCAATTTCAGTAAATGTTGGTTTTGAAAGAACTATAGTTTATCCTCGACATCTTTTCTGGTACTGGACAGGCAGTGAGATAATTGAAGGAATTGGGCATGGCTTAGTTAGCGGTTTTGTTAAAGAAGTTATGAAATCTTCTCCAATTGCTGCTCCTATTGTGAATTTTATACTGCAAAATGCTATATCTTATGGCTCATTTGAATTAAGGAAAAAAAATATGAACTGGCCCTTTGATTCAGCTATGCCGCTTCTGATTGATAATTACAAAGTTGGGGTATCATTTGCTTTTTAGCATTTGTTTGGAAATAAGTCATACTATCAGCAAGCTGATAGCATGACAAGAGATAAGTCATGCTATCAACTTGTTGATAGTATGACTGAGTAAAGATGTCATTGGCAACCCTAAAATGAAGTAAGAACTTTATATAAATGAAGATGGCATAAATTTACCCTGTCATTCTGGAACAGTGCTTTTCAGTCATACTATCAGCAATCTGATAGCATGACAAGAGATAATACCAAGTTGCGTTCATATATATACTTTAGCTGTCATTCTGAGGGATGTCAGAATCCATCTTAAAAATAGTTTTATAGGTCTTTAGTCATTGGTCATTGGTATTTTTACTAACAACTAATGACTAATGACCATAACTATTAATTAAGTAAAGAACTTAACAGTTTAACCATTTATTACTATACATATCTCCTAACTCTTTTATTTTCTTTATGGAGATATTTTTCTACCAATTTCTTCTGTCGCTTCGTAATAAGCTATATACTTCAATATCAGTAAATA
>DAIOVK010000365.1:0-3926 GCA_036759045.1 Kapaibacterium sp. (SeqCode)
CAATAACCCAATAACCCAATAACCTAATAACCTAATAACCTAATAACCTAATAACGTTTAATATGTGCGTCAGAAATTGAAATAAAAGCTACCGCCCTGCCCGCATTTTCCTTATCTCGCCTGTATGAATGATATTCCGTATTACAAATTGTGCAATCTTTTGATATTTCGATATTTTCTAATAATACTCCAGAAGCTGACAGTTGATATTTAATTTCGTTTTTCAAATCTAATAAATACTGAGATTCTGAAATTTGCTTTACACTGTTGGGAAAATATTTGGCAACATCATATTTCACTTCATAGCAACAGGCAGAACCGCAAGGCGCCAAATAAGCAAGCATATTTTCTGCTTTTGAATTGTATTCATAAGCCATTTTGCTGATTGTCTTTTGTGTAATATTTTGCATTGTTCCTTTCCAACCAGAATGAATTGCAGCAATTACTTCGTTTTCTCTGTCATAAAGCAAAATACCACAGCAATCTGCAATTTTTATACATAAAAATAAATTTTTATCTGATGTTATTAACGCATCAGAGGTTTCTACTTTTGAATCAGAGTTTACTATTCTGACTATATCACTATGAATCTGATTTTGAAATATTAATTGTTCTGGTTGTGTTTTCAAAAATGATGCTAAAAATTCCTTATTAGCAACGTATTCGTTTTTATTTTCATCAATTGCAGTATGAAAGCTAATGCCATCAGGAAAAGCGCTGCTAACATTTTTTTTGCTTACTCCAGATATTATTGTATTCGGAAATATTCTCGGTTTCTCAATTTTAAAATTTTCAATCATAATTAATTCTGATTTCTTTATGTAAATAGTTTTTATTAAAAATAGTCTTTGCAATTCTTCTTTGAATTTCCAAAGATAGTGGAAGCGATTTGATTCTTTCTATGTTTTTATAATAATCGCTGTAATTAATCCCTATATTACCTGAATATCCCAAAAGGATTTCTCCTCGCTTCGATCGGATAAAGTTCAAAACATTAAAATTTTTAACTGGTAAAAGACGTGGCTTCCTGTCAACAATTAAAATACAATCCTCATTTTGAGACAAAGGAATGTAGGCGACTGTGTAATTTTCTAACGGATAAATGGTTGGTTCTGTGGATTTATTTTTATTCAGTATATTTAAAAAGCAAATCAAAGCAATTATTACTGCAGTTGTTCTAAACAATGCAAGCTGTTTTTTGTTTGATAAAAAAATATAAATCAGTATCAATGAAATAACTAAAGAAATTGCAAAAACATTGTCGTTTTTTATATATGAAAAATTGAATTTTACTGCAAATTCATTCAATTGCTGTGCTAAGGAAAACAGGAAATCTGCAGAATTGGAATAAAGCATCGCAAAAGGAAAACTAATATAAGAAACAGCCAGAGCCAACAAAGTAAACATCATACCAAATGAAATTATTGGAACTACAAAGAAGTTGCTTACTGGTTGAATAATAGAAAAAATATTAAAATAATAAGCTACAATTGGCGAAACGGTAATACTGGCTGCAAGCGATAAGGCAAGAGTTTTTATTGTATAATCAATTATTAAATTTTGATTTTTGAAGAAAAGTTTGAAAAAATCTAAAATTGGCTGATAAAGAAGAAATATACCGGAAACAGCAAGAACTGACATTTGAAAACCAACGGAATAAACCATTTGCGGATTGAATAGTAAAATCATTATTACTGTCAGTGCAAGTATGTTTAAAGGGTATATTCTGCGTTCAAACTGTTTTGTAACCATCAAGAAAAAAATGAATACTCCGGCTCTGATGCTTGATGGCTGGAATCCGGAAATAAATATAAAAGCTACTAATAATGGGATAAAGATTAAAAATTTAAGAGTTCTATTTTTTATAAAACCAATTAGAATAAATATTATTGAGGCAATCAATCCAATGTGAAATCCACTTATTGCAAGAAGATGAGCGGTACCAGTGTATGAAAAGTTATTTCTTACATCAGTTGGTATTTGAGTTTTGTCTCCTGTTATAAGTGCTGTTGCAAGACCAACCGTATTTACCGGAAAAAGTTTTATTAAACGCTCTTTTATGCTTAGAACAATCTTTTCATTTATAGAATTAAAATCATCTTCTTTACTTCTAATCGCAATATCTCTCACATTTGCTCTGCATATCCATTGGACATCTATTGATTTTGCATATCTGTTTTCATCAAAATCATTTGGAAATACCGGCTTTTGGGGAACTCTGGCTTTTACCTTTGCTAATATCCTGTCAGAAACAGAAATTTGTTTCTTTTTCCCTTTATAAATACTGATATTCAGTATTATTCTACTATTTTTTATATTGTTGAAAATTTTTGAGTCAAGATTACCTTGGGCAATACATTTTATTTTATTTTCACTTTCGCTTAAAATTGTTATTATTTTGCCATTAAATTGGGCTGGAAATTCTGGTATTTGCTTGTTGGGCGTGTCAATCGTGCTGTTAGATACAAGTCCGGAAAAATAGACACCGCATAAAATTACAGTTGAGTAGTACGCTATCTGCTTTTTCTTTATTAATGAAAAAAACAGGAAGACAATAATTGCTAAGCTTAAAATTACAAATAAAGCATTTTGATTAAACTGAAAAATATTTCCAATCAGATATCCAATTGTAGAAATCATTAAAAATTTAACTGCGGGTAATTCACTTATTTGCATTTTAAATTTTAGTAATTCTTTTCTCAATAATTAATTTATCAAATTTATGAAATAGTAATTGTTTATAAAAATAATTATTTAAGTTTTTAACATTCTTTATTTACTAATTCATTGAGAAGTTGATTATTGCAGCATTATATTCCGAGGCGAATATCAATGAAGACATTTAGTTTTTAGAAATGAACGATAAGAGAAGAAATTCATACTATCAACAAGTTGATAGCATGACAAAAATATTATAAACATTACAAATTCTTCTTCCCAATTTCAACTTGGGAAGTTTGCGAAATAATCTTGAGATAGATGTGCCACACTTTGAAAGTGTGGCACATATTTCATTTTTAGCTTTTCTTATAAATTATCATAGGAAAATGAAAATATTCCTATAATTAATTTTTTTGAGCTACACTAATTCTTCCAGTATTGCCTGTCCAAACTCCTGTATTGAATGGCTTCGGAAATATGCTCTGGTCTTATGTTTTCAGATACGGACAAATCAGCGATTGTTCTTGCAACTTTTTGAATTCTATCGAAAGTTCTGGCAGTGAATCCGAGTTTGTCCATTGCATTTTTCATTATTGCCTGTGAATCCGAGCCAAGCTGACAAAACTTCCTGATTTCTTTTGAACCCATATCAGAATTTTTATATACTTCTTTAATATTTTTAAAACGTTCCTCCTGAATATTCCTTGCTTTAATCACTCTATCTCTAATCATTTCAGAAGATTCACCCGGCTTAACTGAAGTCATATCCTGATATTTTACTGCCGGCACTTCTATATGAATATCAATTCTGTCGAGCAGCGGACCTGATATTTTTGATAAATACCTTTGTATTTGAGTAGAAGTGCAGGAACATTCTTTAACCGGATTCCCAAAATTTCCGCAGGGGCAGGGATTCATTGAGCAAACCAGCATAAAATTGGCTGGATATTCGACAGTTAGTTTTGTCCGGGAAATAGTAATTTTTCTGTTTTCAAGTGGCTGCCTCATAACTTCGAGAACATTTCTGGCAAATTCCGGTAGTTCATCAAGGAAAAGTATTCCGTGATGAGCAAGCGAGATTTCGCCGGGTCGAATTTTGTTCATACCGCCACCAACGAGAGCTGCATCAGAAATAGTATGATGTGGGTCGCGAAAAGGTCTGATTGTTAAAAGTGCTTCGTTTTGGGACAACAGCCCTGAAACTGAATGAATTTTAGTTGTCTCTAATGCTTCTTCAAGTGTAAGAGGAGGCAGAATAGTGGGCA
>DAIOVK010000366.1:0-3922 GCA_036759045.1 Kapaibacterium sp. (SeqCode)
TTTTCTTATTCCCCTCTTGAGAGGGGATTAAAGGGGTGTGTTCTTTTTTCCTTATAAAAAATTATTTCCTGAATAAAGAGAAAACTTATGCTTTTAATAGTTTATCTCCTTGGAATTGCTCCAGATATAAAAAGAAAGAAAGAACACACCCCTTTGTCCCCTCTCAAGAGGGGAATAAGAAAGGTTCTGAATTAGAGGGAGTCATGCGAACAACAAGTTGATAGTATGACTTGAAATAATAAAATAATTATTAAAAAAATAAAAAAAATAAAAAGAATGTTTAGTATAGTTTTAAATTATATAATTAAATTTGCATTTATAATAATAGGAGTTTTTCTATTATTCGGAATATTTATTCCGGAGCATCCGAGCAAGACATTAACCCAAACGATGGGTGTAATATTTATCCTATGGGGTATTTATAGATTAATTGCATATTATCTATTATTAAAAAAGAGGAGAACTTATGAAAGCGAAGAGTAAAATTTTGTTCCTATTACTATTTGTAGTATTATGTTCTGCAATATACTTAGCTTGCACCAGCGAAGATAAGACAGCAGAAAAGAACAGCATATCAATTTATTGTGATGAATCAATTTATAATCTATTACAAGAACCATTTCAGGAATACAATGCCCGCTTTAAGGAAATCGAAACAAATCACAAATCAGCGACAAGTTGGGATGTAATGGCAAGTTTTTTATCTGGAGAAGTGCCAATCATCTTTACTTCAAGGGACTTTACAAAACGCGAAGACTCTTTGATGAAAGTATATAAGGTTGAAACAATCAAGAAATATCCTGTTGCAAATGACGCTTTAGTGTTTTTCACCCAACTAAATACTCCTTTGGATACACTGACAGACGCTCAAATAGTTGATGCATTAGTAAACGGTACTCCTCTTATGCCGATTTATAAAAAACTGACAGAAGAGCCCACTTTCGTAATAAATAATGAAAATTCATCTGAATATGAAAATTTACTTAATCTTGTTGCAAAATATAAAAAAATTAATAGGAAATTAGTAATTTTAAATTCAACTGATTCAGTAAAGCAATACATTAAAACGCATCAAAATTCAATAGGTATTGGTTATTTATCCCATATATTATCTGATACAGAAATCAAGCCACTTCCAATAAGCTACATAAATGAAAAAGGGGAGTATATTTATCCGCGAACTGTCCATCAGGCAAACATAATTCAAAGATTATATCCTTATGTTGTAACTCACTACGTTATGATTTTTGATGAAAATAATTCAACAGCAAACAGTATAGTTAATTTTTTTAGATATGGCTCTGGAATAGTCCAAAAATATTTCAATAAAATAGGAATAGTCCCTGCAGTCGCAAAAGTCAATTTAGTTCAATAATTCATTAACAGAGGTTAAAATGAAACAAATATCATTAATCATATTATTATTTATATCATTTCAGTTTAGTGCATTTAGCCAGAGTGCAACAGATAAATTAAAAGCATTAGAACAATCACACGATTACGTGGAAGCATCAGGTTATATAAAAAGTGCAATCAAAGAAAATCCAAAAGATGTAAAGTTGATTGTTTTATGTGGTGATATTTATACTGAAGTGGATAAACTCGATTCTGCCTTAATTGTATATAACATTGCAAAAGATGTAAAAAGCAGTGCATTAATTTTAAGAAAAATAGCAAAGACTCAATCCAAACTTGGAAATCATAAAGATGCAGTTGAAACAATTCAGCAGGCAATAAAAAACGATAAAGCTGATGTTTATTGCCAACTTGATTATGGTATGATTCTTATCGCAGCAGATTCAATAAATCAAGCCGAACTTGTAATTTCAAAAGCAAGAGAAATGAACAAGAATATCCCAGATGCTTATCTCGCACTTGGAGAACTTTACTATGCACAGCAAATATACGAATTAGCACGCACAAATTTTGAATCTGCATTAAAATTAGACGAAAACCTTATAGAAGCCCGCATAAAACTTGCTACTACCTACTACCAAATGGGAATACGTGAACAAGATGAGGATTTGAGGCAGAATTTATTGGTCTCATCACTCAAAGAGTGGAACACAATAACAACAAAAGACCCCAAAAATGCACGTGCATTTTACGAGCAGGGGCGCCTTTTCTTCTTTGCAAGCAAATATGTAGAAGCAGCCCAGTCTTTTAACCAATACATTCAGTTGCGTCCTAACAATTCTCTTGCTAAATGGTATCTCGCCCAATCACTTTATGAAATTGGAAAATGTGAGGAAGCAGCTCCTTATCTTCGTGCCGCCTCTAATGAAATTGATTCTGTGAAGTTTAAGGCAATGGTCATTTTAGGCAGATGCTACTTTCAAGTTGGTAAAAGCCAAGAATGTATAGCTACTTTTAAAAGTCTAAGAAATGTTGGTTATGTATTAGAAGAGAAAAATCTTGATATGTATGCCCGTTCAAATTTAGCAATCGGCGATACTATTGAAGCAATGATTGCTTTCAAAGAATTAGTTAATAGAAATCCACAACAATGCGACCTGCTAATGAATCTTGGACAATTATCCAGATTGGTTAAAAATTACGAAGATGCTATTTTCTTCTTTTCTAAAAGATTAGAGAATTGCAAAAATTCAACCAGAATTGGAAAAACTTTATTTTATATTGGAACGAGTTATTTATCATTGGAAAAGCCGGATACTGCTATGATTTTTATTAAGAAAGCTATTGAAGAAGAACCGAATGATATTTTATCTTATGTTTATCAAGGCGATGTTTATAGTAAACTTGGACAAAATGATTCTTCTAAAATATCTTTTAAATTAGCAATAGAAAAAGGTGCAGCAGATACTTCTGCACAAGGTAGAAACTTTGTAAACCAAGCTTATGCAAAACTTTGCGGTATTGTTTTTGACGAAAAGAATTATAAGGAATTGCTCAAAATTTCTACTGAATGGTCCCAGTTCGACCCAAATTATAGTTTTGCTTTCCTTTATCTCGGAATTGCAAACCAGGGTTTAGAAGATAAAGATGCTGCCTGCCGTAACTATAGAAAAGTTATTCAACTTGACCCTAAGAACAAACCAGCTCAGGAAATGGTTAAAAAACTCGGCTGTTAAATTTGATTTTTCTTTGTTTCAAAATCACTCTTTCCCCTCCTTCCCAAGTTTACTTTGGGAAGGAGAATAAACTTCCAAAAACAAAATCTTACAATTTTTTTCCTACTTGAACATCTTATATATTTTGTTTATTTATTCGATAATTGAATAATGAAAAGATTATTTGTTTTAATTGCAATATTTATTTTATTTTTTAATTTAGAGAACAAGGCAGAATATAAATTTAAATATAATCTAAGCAAGCCGGACATTAAGCAGCAATTACCACCGGTTTTAAATGAAGTCTCCGGCTTAACTGATATTGATTCTAAACACGTTGCGCTGGTTCAAGATGAGCTGGGAATTGTATTTATTTACGATTTTGTAAATGGAAAAATTATATCTCAGTATGAATTCGAAGATGCAGGCGATTTTGAAGGACTTACTTATACAGGTAATTCAATTTATATTTTAAGAAGCGATGGCCGCCTTACTGAATGGAAGAATTTTTTAAATGAAGATGCTAAATTTACACATCATCAATTAAATCTTCAAACTTCAAACAATGAAGGACTTTGCTATGATGCAAAACACAACAGGATTTTAATTGCAGCTAAGAGTAAACCATTAATCCATGATTTTAAAGAACAAAGGTATATTTATTCTTACGATATTACTACTGAAAAGCTTTTAGAAAAGCCAATTTACAGCATTAATACCAATGACATTCAAAAATTAGCCGACAAGCTAAATATTAAAACAAATACTGCAAAAGGGAAAAAAATCCATTTTAATTTCAGACCATCAAGCTTGGCAATTCACCCTGTTACTGATGAGATTTATATAATATC
>DAIOVK010000367.1:0-3911 GCA_036759045.1 Kapaibacterium sp. (SeqCode)
AAATGGAGATGACATAACTAAATGTGTCATTCTGACGAATGTCAGAATCTATCTTATTTTTATTCTGTTGCTATACTATATTAAATATTACTATGAAGCATTTGGGCTTGCCCAAATGTTTTACAAGTGAGCAAGCTCACTTGCTATTTCAAGATGGATTCTGGCATACTCCAGAATGACAAACACAGATGTCATTGGTAACGAAGTGAGGAATCTCACAAGTCATTGCTACCACAGAGTTGAGATTCTTCGCTCCGCTCAGAATGACAGAGTTAAGTGATGTCATTTCCATTTCATTAAAGCTCTTCCTTTATTATGTGTTACCATTGACAAATAAAATAATTTTCAATTATCAATTTTCAATTATCAATTGTCAATTATCAATTATTTTTCAACTGCTTGCTGATATAAGCTGCAACTTGAGAATTGCTAATGCGGATTTGCTCCATAGAATCGCGCTCTCTAACAGTAACAGTTTCGTCTTGAAGGGTTTGTCCATCAACAGTAATGCAGTAGGGAGTACCGATTTCATCTTGTCTTCTGTAGCGTCTTCCAACTGCTCCGGAAGTATCATATTGGACACGAAATTCTTTTTGCAAATCCTTATAAATCTTATGAGCAACTTCCGGCATACCATCTTTATTAACCAATGGGAACACAGCAGCAGTAATAGGAGCAAGTTTTTTGTGGAATCGTAAAACAGTTCTTTTTTCAACTTTATCGTTATCTCCTTTAACATCTTCTTCGCAGTAGGCATTACAAAGGAAAGCCATAAAGGAACGGGTAACGCCGCCGGAGGTTTCGATTACGTAAGGAACAAATCTATCCTGATTGACAGTATCAACATATTCCATTTTTTTTCCAGAAAATTCCTGATGACTCTTCAAATCGAAATCCGTTCTTGAATGAATACCTTCAATTTCGCCGAATCCGAAAGGAAATTCAAATTCGATATCTGTAGCAAAGTTAGCATAGTGGGCTAATTTCTGATGCTCTTTAAAATTCAGTTTATCTTTGCTAATACCGAGATTAATATACCAATTAATGCGCTCGTTTCTCCAGTAATCGAACCATTTTTTTTCGCTTCCCGGTTTAATAAAAAATTGCATTTCCATTTGTTCAAATTCGCGGGTGCGGAAAAGGAAATTTTTTGTATTAATTTCGTTTCTGAATGCCTTCCCAATTTGAGCAATACCAAAAGGTACTTTTTGACGGGCAGAATCCATCACATTTTTAAAATTAACAAAAATACCCTGAGCAGATTCAGGGCGAAGATAAACAGTATTGCTAACGTCTTCAACAGGACCAACAAATGTTTTGAACATCAGATTGAAATTACGTACTTCGGTCCAGTCAGTAGAACCGCTTACAGGGTCAGTAATACCATTTTCACTAATTATTTTAAAATAATCTTCATTTGTTTCGACATTTTCGAGTTGCAACCTAATTTTTTCTGCTTCATCTTTTTTATTCTTTTTCAATAACTTATCAATATATTCTTCGATAAGGTTATCTGCGCGGTATCGCTGTTTACTCGTTTTATTGTCAATCATAGGGTCAGTAAACTGAGCTATGTGTCCGCTTGCTTCCCAAGTGCGAGGGTGCATTAAAATAGCAGCATCGACTCCGACTATTTCATCGCGAAAAGTCATTTCCCGCCACCACTCCTCTTTAATATTTCTGAGCAATTCCACTCCCAAAGGACCAAAATCCCAGCAACCGTTTAAACCACCATATATTTCTGATGACTGAAAAACAAATCCACGATGTTTTGCAAGAGATATAATTGTTTCTAACTTATACATTTTAACCAAGCTTTTCTTAAAAAATAATTACAAAATTACGAATAAATGTGTTTTTTTCTAAATTTTATTTAAAGTGCATATTAATAGCTTTTTATTGATTTAACGTTGAACTCCTTCCCAAGTTGCACTTGGAAAGGAGAAATAAAGTATTTCTTTTAATTAAGAATAATACCGCATAAAGCATAACAAGGAAGCAAAAAAATTATTAATTTGCAAAATTAAAAATAGTTAAAACTATATTTTGCATAATATTAATCAAATAATGAAAAAAACACAAATATTAATAATCGGTTCTGGACTTGCAGGAGCTTTATCTGCATTAATAGCAGCTGAGAAAGGATTTCAGGTAACGATAATAACAAAAACGAATGATTTGTTAAGTGGAAGTTCCAAGTATGCTCAAGGCGGAATAATCTATAAGGGAGATAACGATTCGCCGGAAAAACTTAAAAGTGATATAATGGAGGCAGGCGCCGGGCATTGTTGGGAGCCCGCTGTTGACCAGCTTTGCAAACTTGGTCCCAAATTAGTAAAAGAACTTTTAATAGACCGCCTCCAGGTTGATTTCGATAAAGATGCCAATTCAGAATTAGATTTGACAAGTGAAGGAGCTCATTCACAACCGCGGATTATTCATTCAAAAGATATGACTGGCAGAACTATACAAAATTCTGTAATTAAAGCAGTTAAACAAAATAAAAATATTGAAATCCTAACTAATCACACTCTTGTTGATTTATTGACTTTATCTCATCACTCGAAAAATTCTTTAGATATTTACGAGAAACCAGCTTGTTTCGGTGCAATGGTTTTAGATAATGAAACTGGTAAAGTATTTCCCATTTTTTCTTCAAAAACAATATTGGCGACTGGCGGACTTGGTCAAATTTACATACACACTACTAATCCACCTGAAGCAACCGGAGATGGAATTGCTGCTGCTTGGCGTGCTGGAGCAAGATGCTTTAATCTTCAGTATATTCAATTTCACCCAACTACTTTTTATGGTGAAAGGGAGCGGTTTCTTATTTCAGAGTCTTTACGAGGCGAAGGTGCTATATTGAAAGATAAAGACGGAAAAGAATTTATGAATAAATACCATACTCTTGGTTCGCTTGCGCCCCGCGATATAGTTGCCCGTGCTATTCATCATACTTTGCTTGAATCAAAACATCCTTGTGTTTATCTGGATATTTCATTTAAAGATGGAGAGTGGCTAAGAAACAGATTTCCTACAATTTATCAGCATTGCTTCGATGCAGGAGTAGATATTACCAGAGAGATGATACCGGTTGTCCCTGCTGCTCATTATTTCTGTGGTGGAGTTGGGGTCAGTTTGAAAGGTAAGACTTCTTTGAGACGGCTTTATGCTGTAGGAGAGGTTTCTTGCACTGGAGTTCACGGGGCAAACCGCCTTGCCTCTGCTTCGCTTCTCGAAAACGTTGTTTGGGCTTGGGAAGCAACAAACGATGCCTGTAATTTCTCAAAGTTTGATGAATATTTTCCTGAAATATTTCCATGGGAAGAAGAAAATGAGTTTGTTGATACTGCTTGGATTGCTCAGGATTGGCTTACTGTGAAAAATACTATGTGGAATTATGTGGGATTAGTGCGAAATCAACAACGTCTGCAAAGAGCAAAAACTACTTTGAGGCATTTGCATACAGAAATTGAGCAGTTTTATAAAAAATCCAAGATGACCCGAGAAATTGTTGAGTTACGCAATGGAGTGCAAACTGCTATGGCAGTATTTCAATTCGCTTCTGAAGACAGAGTAAGCCGCGGTGCGCATTATATTACTTAACGGTAATGAAAGAAATCAAGTCATACTATCAGATTGCTGATAGTATGACAAGAATAAAATCTACTTTTTTGCAATCCTTTTGTTTAACTCATACTTAAAAACCCACTGCCAATCTGTTTTAGCAGCCAACAATAAAGTTAGCATTTACTTTTAATCAATCATATAAAAACTAATAAATTTTATCAAAAAAAAAAATAAAATTTTGCTTGCATATTATAATAAAAATTATTAAGTTGCTATTAAGAAATAACTCAACTTTCCTAGTTGTCATAAGTGTGTGTAATATAAGAATAATATAAAAA
>DAIOVK010000368.1:0-2046 GCA_036759045.1 Kapaibacterium sp. (SeqCode)
AAGATAGATTCTGACATCCGTCAGAATGACACTTTTACTTATGTCATCTCTATTATAATGAAGCTCTTGCTTTATCAGGGGGTTCGAAATGACATAGAAAAATTATCAATTGTCAATTATCAATTATTCGCTTTACTTATCAAATTCAATACCTCATTTACTATCTCTTTTTCATCAATTTTCTTTAAAAATTCTCCTTTCAAGTAAAGCAAAGCACAGGAACTACCCGCCGCAACACCAATATCCGATTCACGTGCTTCGCCCGGACCATTTACGGCACAACCTAAAACGGAGATTTTTATATTCTTTTGTATATCTTTTACAGCAGTTTCCAATTCTTTCACAATAGAGAATAAATCAACCTCCAATCGTCCACAGGTGGGACAGGAAATTATTTCCACTCCGCTTTGTTTCAGTTCCAAAGCACGCAAAATCTGTCGCCCTACTTCAACTTCTTTTTCTGGTTCAGCAGTAAGAGAAACGCGAATCGTATCGCCAATCCCTTCAGCAAGCAAAGTTCCAATACCGACAGTAGATTTGATTGTTCCGCTTTCGTAGCTGCCAGCTTCTGTTACTCCAAGATGAAGAGGATAATCTACTTTTTCTGAAAGCAGCCGATATGCTGCAATCATTAATTTTACGCTAGATGATTTCACTGCAATAATCAAATCGTCAAAACCATATTTATTGCAAATATCAACGTGCCTTATTGCACTTTCGTATAGTGCTTCAGCGCTGGGATAGCCATATTTTTCCAAAATATCTTTTTCAAGCGAACCAGAATTTACACCAATCCTTATGGGAACACTATACTCTTTAGCAGCGTCAAGAACTTGCCTGATTCTATCTTCAGAGCCAATGTTCCCTGGATTTATTCTTACTTTAGCAACGCCGGATTCTATAGATTTTATTGCAAATATATGATTAAAATGAATATCTGCTACTATTGGAATAAAACTGCACTGCTTCACTATTTCAGATATTGCAGTAGCTGCCTGCTTATCGTTGATAGTAACCCGAACGATATCAGCACCAGCTTGTTTGCATCTTTCGATTTGCTTAACAGTTGCGTCTATGTCTGCTGTCTTGGTTTTAGTCATTGTCTGGACGCTTATTGGAGCATTTCCACCGATGATTATGTTTCCGACCTTAACTTCTCTTGTTTTTCTTCTTTCAAATTTCATTTCTTTTCCAATTACTCACTTTACACAATTTCACTTTTGAGAAATGAAAAAGTGTAGTGTTGATAAATTTTTTAATCCACTTATCTTATTCCCCTCTTGAGAGGGGCAGGGGTGTGTTCTTTGTTGTCTTTTACCATTCAATTCTGTTTTAAAGTATGATATTTGTAATTTGTATGTGGTTCTTATTATAATAAATTCGTTTTAATCAAATAAGCCACAAAAATGGTTGTTTAAAGGATTACTTCTTGTTCTCAGATACATTTTGGGAAAAAGATAAAGAACACACCCCCTTTGTCCCCTCTCAAGAGGGGAATTAGATTTGTGTTATAAAATTAAGAACGTATCAACCCTGACCCTCTCAAGAGGGGAATGCATAAGGTAAGTTAATTATTACTTACCTTCAACCAATCCTTTGATTTGAAGTAAAATAGGATTCCAGCCCTCACCATTGTTGTAAGCTTCCTTATAGCGTCTTTCCCCTTCGGCTACTTTAGAATAATCGCCTTGGGAAACGCGTAAATAGGTTTTTCCTTCAATTTCTTCCAGCAAATAAGTAACAGTTAAATAATTTTCAGGTATATTTTCCATATTAGAATTTGGGTCGAAGACAGTATAAATCAGTCGTTTCATTGGTTCAAAAGAAACTACTTTACCAATTACCACAACCATTGCTTTCCCGTTAACAATGCACTTCCAGTTCAAATCACTACCCAACTTCCAATCGGAAACAGCTTCGCAACCAAACATATAGAGTTTGGTTTTATCAGGGTTTATTAAGGCATCCCAAACTTTTGCAGCAGGTGCATCAATTTGAATTGAATTTTTTATAAATATTGAATTTTCCATAATTTACTATTTCTTT
>DAIOVK010000368.1:2146-3881 GCA_036759045.1 Kapaibacterium sp. (SeqCode)
TTTATTCGTTAACTGAATGAATTTCATTTTTTTCATTGTAACTAATCATCCAATTAATACCGAACTTATCAACAAACATACCATAATAATCGCCCCAGAAAGTATCTGCTAAGGGCATAATGATTTTGCCTCCTTTAGAAAGTCCATTGAACAAACGCTTTGCTTCGTCTTTGCTGTTTGGACTTAGGCAAATAGAAAAATTATTGCCTTCGATGAAAACCGGCATCCATTCTCCGTAAATATCGCTTCCCATTAAACTTGTTTCCTTGCTAAGTGGCAGGGAAATATGCATAATTAAATTTTCCGCTTCCTTTGGTAATGGTGGCATTCCCTCTTGTGGTGGCATTTCTTTATAACGTCCTAAATAGGAAAACTCGCCGCCAAGCACAGATTTGTAAAATAGAAATGCTTCCTCGCAATTTCCGTTGAAATTCAGATAGATATTTGCTATAGCCATAATTTACTCCTAAAAAATTTTTTACAAAAGTTTTTCTTCATATAATTTTATCCACTCTTCTGAACTCATTTTTCTGGTAAGTTCAGCAATTAAGTCGTAAGGGATTTGGTCTGGCTTTTTGAAACGAATACAGCCGCGTCCCATATCTAATTTTGTCTTCGAGTGCTTGGGATATTCTGTTTGGAACCATTCCAACAGCTCCGGACTTGCATAAACGCCCATGTGTGAAAGTGAAATATGGTTTTTCTGAGCAGCAATGTAAATAAAAGGCAGTGGCTCACTCGGTTTTGCACGGTAGCCATTCGGATAAATGGAGTGTGGAACGACATAAGCAAGCATATCATAGCTAATTGTTTCCTCGAAGCCCTTGGGAAGATTTGCCAATATTGTCTGACGTAGCTTGATGATTGCCTCTTTCTTGTCCTCTGGCACTTGCTCAATGTATTCTTCTGGTGTATTCGCTTTTATTTGCATTTCACATCTTTTCTATTTTAACAAAATTAATTAACGTTTTAATATATCGAAATATTTTGTAAAAAGCAAATTTAGACGAACGTCAAAAGGGAAGAATCATTCAAGCAGTTTCAGTCATACGAACAGCAAACAGTTCGCATAACTGAAAATATGTTTGTTTTTCAAATATCCGACACTTAAGAAAGTGTCTGACATTAAAGAAAAAAAGCAACGTAGTTGCGAAAATTGTCTGAACAGTGATTTTTCTGATTTTTCTGATTAAGAGATGATTTTCCTTTCTAAACATTTCTAAAAGTCAGAACCTTGATTAAAAGGATTTAAGGATTTCTTGATTAATAAAGAAAAGATTAATCATGTAATCTTTAAATCAGTTCAATCACAGTTCAAAGACAAATTGAATGTTTGAGAAAGAAAGATGTCAAAGAAGTCCTACATCTCCGAGATGTAGGACATCTCTCATTTTACAAACCCCTTCCCAAGTCCAATTTGGGAAGGAGAAAATATGGAATATCTCAACAACACCCGTAGGGACACAGCTTGCTGTGTCCTTGATTCAAATATTTTAAATAGAAAGGGCAAAGCAAGCTTTGCCCCTACTTTGCCCCTACGATTAATTCTAAACGAAAACCCCCGTAGAGACAGGTCTCAGACCTGTCTCTACAAATAAAACAATCCAAAAATAAAAAAATCCTTGCATTTTAATTTTTTTTTGCTATATTTGTGCTGAATTTAATTATTATTGAAAAGCACCTAAATACCATTTAACGATGAAACATAATCATCAAACTAATGCAAACCATTATT
>DAIOVK010000369.1:0-3881 GCA_036759045.1 Kapaibacterium sp. (SeqCode)
TACCTATATTAACAATTAATAATTAACAATTAATAATTAATAATTAATAATTAATTTATTGTCCTATTTCAATTAAATGAGCATTATAAATTGAGCCACTATTTATAATATTACCCCATACATAAATAATTGAAAAAGGATAAATCAATGTAGAGCCATTGTTGATAAAATTCTGCTTTATTTCAATAAATGGCTTATTGATTTCAAGTGAATTCCTTAAAATTATATTTCCAAAATTCTTGACGTCTTTATCAACTTTCACACTCGTATTATGTTCTAATATTACAGTTCCATCTTCAGTATTTTCAAAATATCCATCTACAACTTTAACAAAAGTTCCTTGAGTAATTTTTATTACAGCAGCATTATTAGTTATTTCTAAAGAAAACAATTTAGCTGAAATAAATAGCCATATAGAAATCAGGATTAATATTTTAGCTTTCATATTATTTTTCTCGAAAAAATAGTAAAATATTTATTTATTAATTTATTAAAATTAATTAAATCTTCTTGTATTGATGACATGCCATCGAGTTCCATCACTACATAGCATAAAGCCCTGTATTTGAGATGAACTTGAAATTGAAGAAGTACAGTTAATTTGACTACCACCTTCAGCTTGTATTGTCCAATTCGTGTTATTTGTAGAACTACAATCAGTTAGAATATAAAGGATTTTGCCTTTGTTGCTACTAGTAGCTTGTGGTATTGTATATGTTCCATTTTGTTGGATTAAAATAATATAATCATTATTTGTTATTGTATAACTTGTAGTAACATTATACACAGGGACATGCATATATCCAGCAAGTTTTTCCATAGTAGTCCATGATAAATTTCCAGTACCGTCATTACCAAGGACAGACAAAGGAGCAACAGCTTGAGAATCCGGCAATGTATAAACCAACTGGTCGGCATTGGCTTTTTGCGTCTTTGCCATAAACGCAGTATATTTTGATGTATCGCTAGGAACAGCAAAACGAAGTTGGGAAGCAGTAGCTCCATTTGGTTCTAAAAGAACATTTCCTTTAATGGTGAGTGGCTGCGATGGAGTTGCTTCGTTAAACCCGATATTGCCGGCAGCAGCAATTCTGATTCTTTCAGTAGCACTTGTTCTAAGAGATAAATCTGCTGCATCGCTTGTTCCGATAAAATTTGTTGCAGGATTAGTGCCGCTGTTTCCGGTTAGTTCCCAAGCTGGATTTGCACCACCAATAGTACCCCAGCTTAAATTACCACTTCCATCATTTTTTAAATATGAATTAGTTGCACCTTGATTTGCAGGTAAATTGTAGGAAATGTTAACTGCCTGGCTCGGAGAAGTAGAAAAAATATTTGTAAAATCAGTACTATTACTAATAGATAAATTACCGGTAATTTTAGTATTTCCTTTAATATTCACATTTCCGGCAGCAGCAATTCTGATTCTTTCCAAGTTGCTTGTTTTAATTGATAAATCTGCTGCATCGCTTGTTCCAATGAAATTAGTTGTTGGATTGGTGCCGCTGTTTCCGGTTAGTTCCCATGCCGGATTTGCACCACCAATTGTTGCCCAGTTTAAATTACCGCTTCCATCATTTTTTAAATATGTGTTAACAGCACCTTGAGTTGTAGGTAAATTGTAGGAAATATCAACTGCCTGACTTGCAGGTGTAATGAAGGTATTTGAAAAATCTGAACTATTATTAATAGAAAAATTTCCGAACAAATCCATATTTCCGTTTTTATAGACAATAAGTGCATCACTTTTTTCAAATTCAGAAGGGCTTGTTCCATTTCCAACGACAAAGAGACGGTCTGCAGTTTCCCAAGCAGTAGTGGAAAGCGGAGTGTATGTAGTATTATAACGTCCAACGACAGTTTCAAAAGCAGAAGTGGCAGTAGTATATGAGCCAATAGCTGTAGCTCTACTGCCGCTTGCCGTAGTATTTTCACCCATTGCAGTGGAGCGTTCACCGCTTGCATTAGTTTGATGACCTAAGGCAGTTGTTGCAAAAGCGGAAGCGACAGTTTCCGAACCAAGAGCAATTGACCTGCTACCGCTTGCTGTGTTTTGATATCCGATTGCATTTGCTAAGAAACCAGTAGTAGAGCCGCCAGTTGCGATATGATAATTATCATCAATAGGGGAGAGTTCATTTCCAGAAAGAGCCCAATACGTATCTCCACCTCCGCCGACTGTTGCCCAAGACAAATTTCCACTTCCGTCATTTTTTAGATATGTGTTTTCAGCTCCTGCTGTTAATGGAAAAATGTAATTTAAACTTGTATCTTGAGAAATAGATGTAATGAATGAATTATAAAAAGACGAAGGATTTAAAAACTCAAAAAATCCGTCATAAGTTACTTTTATTCTTGCAGTGTTATTAGTTCTAATAGTAAAGCTAGAGTTATCAATTGTTCCAATAAAATTATCAGTTGAAGTAGTACCGGTATTTCCGTGCAAAGTCCAGCCGATATTATTTAAAACAACACTGTCAATAAGAGGTACCCAAACCGGAGATACAGCAGAACCCTTATTAATTTCAAACCTTTCGTTGTCAATATTATATAATGTAAGATATTTAGCTGGATTTGTAATACCGTTTCTTTCATTAGTTGTCAATCGGGTAAATAGCACTCCTTTCTTATTGCAGTTAAGTTCCAAAAGAGCAGATTCATCGGGCGGTACTCTACCCAGACCGAGATTGCCATTAGTCATGAGCCGCATACTAATAACAGAATCTGTTCTAAACAAAAGAGGAGTTGCATCTAAAGTTCCGATGAAATTAACAGAAGTGTCGGTACCTGCATTACCTGTCAACTCCCAAGAAGGGTTTGCTTCAGAAATAGTTGCCCAGGTTAAATTTCCGCTACCGTCATTTTTTAAATATGAATCAGTGGCGCCTTGCAAAAGGGGGAGAATGTAAGAAATGCTTGCAGATTGAGAAGGACTTGTAGAAAATAATGAGCCGAAATTAAATCTATTATTTAGAGTCAAATCTCCGGTTAATATAGCATTTCCAGTAATTTCAGCACCATTTGCCAGAACTGTAAGTTTATCAGCAATAGTAAGAGTATTTGCCAATAAAACACTGCCATCAGAAGAAATAAACATTCTTTGTATTCCTTGGGTCCTGAATGATAGCCCTTGATTATCAGTAGTACCAATATAGTTATCAACTGGGTTTGTTCCGGGATTTCCAGTAATTTTCCAGCCAGTTGCAGCATCTTCCGTAAGCAGTTTATACCAAATAGTTCCATTCCAGTAATAAAAGCCAACTCCTTCGGGCAAAGCAGCATTTGTATTAAAAACAAGAAGTCCGGTGGCGGGTGAAGTAATTGGTAATGGATTATCAATAGCAACTAAACTAACTCGTGGAAGCAAAAACCCTTTGTTTCCAACTCCCAAATCCAAAATTGAACTGGGGTTAGGAACAAAAGAAGTATCGTCACTTATTCCGACACTCTGGGATTTTGCTTCTATACTAAAAATTATTAGTATGAAAAGTAATATTGAATATTTATTTAGAAAATTCTTATAATTCTCTCCTTCTTTCTAATTACAAATATATGAAAGTTCAGATATATTTATGTAAGTAGAAATACGTAATTTTTCAAATAATTAGAATAAATACTACTTTTCTTTTTTTGATATTTTTATCTTAAGTCATTTCTTCGTATATATATTGTTCAACATAATTTAATAAACTAATTGTCATAAATAAAACTTTCGGAATGTAGTGCTTGAACACTAAAAAAATTTTAAAATTATAATCTTGTCATTTCGAGCGCAGCGAGGAATCTCAAGTTCTGTGTTAACAAGAATTTGTGAGATTCCTCACTTCGTTTACCAATGACATCTTTTCACAGTCATACTATCAACAAGTTGATAGCATGAC
>DAIOVK010000370.1:0-3873 GCA_036759045.1 Kapaibacterium sp. (SeqCode)
CCTGGGTCAATTATTCCTCTAAAAAGTGAAGAGCCATCAACACGTTCGCCTTCGGATAAAACTAATTCTGCTTGTTTGACAGATGAGACCGGAATTTTCAACTCCTTGATTTTTCCATCAAGAGCAGTATGATGAAACGTTAAACGTTCTATTTGTTTTTCTACAATCACTTTCAGTAAATCTTCGCGGGTAAAATCTTTTGATTCTTTCCCTGTCAATATAGAAAGAGGATTGCTTAGTGGAAGGTTAAATTGTTGGTCAGCTATTTTTTCTTTTTTCATAATAATTCTAAAAATATTTCATAAATATCTAATATTTACAAAGTTAAGATATATTCTTATATTTTTCAAATTTTTAAATACAATTATGTAGAATATTTGATTTTTTTTACTATTTTTATTAATATTTTGGTTCTATGTCGAATATAGTGAGTAATTGATTTTTAAGTTTCCAGCTTTATAATAAATTATATTTCGCTGTTTTAAATGGGAAAAAAGTATTTTTTTTATCCCGTTAGGGATTATATATTTGTAATAAATAAAATCTCTTAACGGTATTATCCCGTAGGGATTATATATACTAAATTACTTTATAATCCATAACAGGATAACTTAAGAAAAGTGCATTTTATGTTACAAATATATAATCCCTAACGGGATAAATTCTTTAATAATATTGAAGTTAATTATAGATATATTTTTTTAAAAATGAAAAATAAAAAATAAATTTAAAGTTTAAAATTATATATATATTTTCCTTCTTTAAACAGCGAAGAACAAATTTTATAATGATATTTATGAAAACAATGAAATATTTCATAGTTGTTTGCTTTATTTTAAATTTTCAAATTCTTTTTTCCTTTTTTGAAAATTCAGAAATTTTAGAAGCAGACCAAGTAAACCGAAAATCTCCAGTTCTTTCAAATTTTGCTTTTATCAGAATTAAAGCTGATTTAAAGAATGACAAAGTTTTAAGCGATTTTACTGCTATCTATAAAGCTAAAATCATATCTCCTTTGCTTCCTGTTGCTTATTCAGTAAGATACAATGAGAAAATAAAAGAAAGAGTTCTTTCAGATAAAAACCAGAATATTGAACAAATTTTAAAAGCAGAAGAACCGCTTTTGAGAACTTATTTAGTTCAATTTGATGAGGATATATCTCCGGAACTTTTTTGTTCCAAAATTTCTTCAGCTTGTTCTGATATTGAACTTGCAGAGCCATACTACGTTCAAATGCCGCTGGGAGAATTTATACCAAACGACCCGATGCTCGAACAACAAATGATGTTTGAAACAATGCAAGTCTATGAGGCATTCGATGTTTTTAAAGGCGATACAAACGTTGTGATTGGAATTTCCGATACCGGAATTATGCAGGGGCACGAAGACTTGCTCAATTCTATCTGGAAGAATAATTTAGAAATACCAGACAATGGGCTTGATGATGATGGAAACGGCTACATTGATGATTGGAACGGAATTAATTTTTCATTTCAAGATGATACTACTGCACCCGGAAATACATTTAGTGATAATGGGCATGGAACTGCAGTTGCAGGCATAGCTGCTGCTACAACAAACAACGGGATAGGAATTTCCGGCTTAGCTTTTAATTGCCGATTCTTTCCAATGAAGACCTCAATCAATGGAAGAGGAGGTATTATTTATGGTTATCAATCTCTAATTTATGCTGCAATGATGGGATTTGACGTTCTTAATTGCAGTTGGGGAAGCACTTCATATTCCTGCGTTGCTCAATCAGTGATTGATTATGCAGTAAGCCGTGATGTCGCTATTGTGGGTGGTTCTGGCAATCATGGTGCTTCCAATGCTTTCTATCCAGCCGGATATAATGGTGTTCTTGGCGTTGGGGTTACTAATTATTTAGATACCTTAGAAGCAATGTCTTCTTACGGTCCACATTGCAAAATTGTTGCTCCGGGAACAGGTACTTGGACTACTTGGAACAATGGTGCTTATGCCGGATTTTGCTGTACCTCTGGTGCCTCGCCTATTGTCGCTGCTGCTGTTACTCTTATTCGTGCAAAGCATCAGGAATTAAATGCCCGCCAAGCATTAGAATTTGCCCGCCAAGCAACTGATGACATTACTTCAATTAACCCAAATAAGAAAGATTTTCTTCCAGGTAGAATTAATTTCCTTAAAGCTGTAACCAAAGAGCCGTTTTCTACTCCATCAATTGCTTTAGAAAGCACAAAATACTTTAATTCAAATAATAAGGAAATGGAACGGTTTAATTATGGCGATACAGTTACTATGAGATTAAATTGTTTTAATTATCTTGGTGCTGCTTCAAATTTATCTTGTAAACTCTCAGTTCTAAATGATGAAAATAATGAAATAGAAATCATTGATTCTACTGTTATTATTTCTAATGTTCTGCAAAATAATTACGTTCAAATAGCAGATTTTAAAATTGTATTAAAAGAAGTAAGTGTAAAGAAGTTTTTCTTTCGCGTTGATTTAATTGATGAAAATAGTTATAAAGATTTTTTCTTATTTTCTTTTAATGCACCTATTCATTTTACAAATATTACTTCAGATTCTATCAAATTTAGTGCCTGCGACAACGGAAGAATTGGTTTTTATGATACTCCAAATAATTCACAGGGTGTTGGTTTTTCTTTTGATAATAATTGCAGTATGCTTTTTGAAGGAAGTTTAATTGTAACTGAAAATATGAGTAAAATTGTAAATAATGCAAGAAATGCAAGTAACGGAGACGCTGATGACGATTTTGTTTCTGTAAAAAAATTCGTAGCTCCCGAAGATTCTCTTGGAATATTTTCAGACAACTCTGCTCCTGAAGACCAGCGTTTAAATATCGAACTCCAAAACAAAATTACTACTTTTAAAAATAAATTACCTTGCGTTAGGTTTGACATTTCAGTTAAAAATAATTCAGATGCTCCAATGCAAAAAGTTGCAGCCGGGTATTATTTTGACTGGGACATTGGACTGAGTGGAAATGATAATATTGCCATATTTAATGAAGAGAATAATATTTTAGCCATAACAAGAAATGGCGATTTCCCAGTTGTTGCACACTATGTTGATAGCAAAGATAATATTGAAATTCAACTTGCTGCTTTCGATAATTCAATTTATAATCAAAATGGATTTACCAAACAGGATAAAATTGAATTAATAAATTCCGGAATCAGCAAAATAGTTGATTACAATGCTGATATTGGTGTGATTGTGGGTGCAAGATTCGAAAATCCTATTCTTCCAAATGAATACAGAACTTTTTCACTTTATACCTGCTGCTCTCAAAACTATAATAATGCTGTTGAATACATAAAGAAAGCAAGTGATACAAGCAGTTCTGATGTAAATGAATTAAGAGAAAATAATGATATTTTAGTTTATCCTATACCAGCAAGTGATTTTGTTTTTGTTGAATTTAATCAAAATCAATTTAATGAAATTAGGATTTTATCTCCATTTTCTCAAAAAGTTATATATTCAAATACTCTTAACAGCAATGAAAATGCAATAAAAATTGATTTAAGAGAAATGCCAAGTGGTATGTATTTTATACAGTTAAAAGGTGGAAATAAAATCCTAAATAAAGCATTAATGATAGTAAAGTAGTGCTTTACTAAAAAAATGTTTTTTTAAAGAAAAGATATCCTAAATCTCCAAGATGTAGGACATCTTTAATATTAGTAAACTGGTTTCGCAGTAGTTAAGAGTTGGTAGATTCTTTGCTGCGACCAGAATGAACCACTTCGGGTATTTTAGCACTTAACTATTTTTGTAACATATAGTTATCAATGTTTTTGTAATGAGTAGTCATCGGACATCTGGCAGATGTCCGATGACTAAAAAGTTCATTTCTCCAAAAG
>DAIOVK010000371.1:0-3861 GCA_036759045.1 Kapaibacterium sp. (SeqCode)
GACGGGGGATATACATGGGATTTAATAGCTTTCGCTGACACGAGTCTTTGGACTGTTGCTGTTCGCACAAATGATGCCGGCACTGACGATGAAGTTTATGTCGGGGGATATACAGAGCATTTCTATACTTATGATAAGATTATGACCCCGGTATCGGAATGGTGAGACGTTCTCTTGACGGCGGTTTAAACTGGCAAAGCTATGACGCAAGTATGGATTGGAAAATTGAAAATCCTAGCTATCAGTATCACTTAAATTCAATTTGTACCGCCCCAGATGAAGAATATTCTTATTTGTTCACCGTTGGTAATCATGCTACTATTCTTAGAACTGACAATGGAGGTGAGAGCTGGTATCCTCCTGATGCTACTGACTTTGATAGAACTGATAATCTAAATTCAGTTTATTTTACAAGTAGAAATAATGGATATGCTGTTGGAGATAAAGGATTTTTTATTAAAGCTGACAATAAAGGTAGAAATTGGTATTTAAAGAATTCATTTACTAACAAAAATCTAAATTCAATTTTCCTGATAGATTCAATTAATGCTGCTGTTTGCGGCGATAGGGGCTCTATTTTTATTTCAAATGACGCTTGTAATAACTGGGCGCAAAAGCATTCATCAAATAGTTACAACTTGAAATCAATTGTTTTTGTTAATCATAATATCGGCTATGCTGCCGGCGAATCCACTATTTTAAAAACTGTTGACGGCGGAAATAACTGGTCTGAAATTTACTCTGTAAATGAACTGAATATTAATGAAATCCACTTTATTAATGCAGATACTGGTTTTGCTGTCGGCGATAAATCTATTATTTTAAAAACCACTAATGGTGGAAACGATTGGAATTTATCAAGTTTTGATGATACAAGCCATCTGTATTCTGTTTTTTTTATTGACAGTGTTGGTTATGCTTCCGGACATAAAGGAATCATTCTTAAAAGCACAGATTATGGAAATACCTGGAAATATAAATCTACATATATGACCAGAGATTTATTTTCAATCAGATTTAAAGAATATCAAAAAATTTATGGATGCGGCGAAAAAAATACATTGTTTATGACTGTTGACAGTGCTGCCTCTTGGTATGCAACAAGATACAACTATGGACCTCGGGCAAACATGTGGTCTCAAAGAATTTTCAAAGGAAAAGATGGTTTTGATAAAGTTTATACCGCAAGCGAATCCGGATTTTTTATGTTAGATTTAAAAGTTGATGTTCTTGATGACCTTAATATTCAGGAATTATCTAACCTAAATGTTTACAAAAATTCAACTAACTCCATTTGCTTAAATTATGACAGAAAAAATCCTAATAGCAAACTTACTTTTAGAGTTGTAGATTTATCCGGAAAAATGGCGTATAATTCTTACATAAACAATAATTCAATGAATGTACGTGAAGTTTTAAATATACCTAATATTTCAAAAGGAGTTTATTTGTGCCAAATGCTTGAAGATGGCTATTTATCAAATAAACTGATTGTTATTGATTAAAAATAGTTATTGGGTTATTGAGTTATTGAGTTATTGAGTTATTGGGTTATTGAGTTATTGGGTTATTGAGATAATAAAGGTTAACCAATAACCATTAACCATTAACCATTAACCAATAACCAATAACCAAATATCCCTCTGGCATTAGTTTTACACACCATCAGAACTGAAAAATTAAAATATTGTTAAAAAAATGTTAAATTTCCTTAACAATTTCATAATTTTGTATTATGAAAAAGTAATTAGAAGGAAATTATGTTTAAAAGTATATTACCAAAAGAATATGAGTTTTTCACTTATTTTGAAAAACATATAGCGTTAACAAAGCAAGTATCAGAGCAATTATTATTGCTTGCGAATGAAAAAATCAAACTCCCTGAATGTTCTAAAATAATACATTCAATAGAAAATCAGGCAGATGAAATTACACATCAATGCACTGAGAAACTTCATCTAACTTTTATAACTCCAATCGAACGAACTGACATTTTCCTTTTAATCAAACGCCTTGATGATTTAACTGACTTCATTGATAGTGCTGTTTTACGTATGAATCTTTACGAAATTGAAGATATGCGCAGCGAAACATTAGAAATCGCAGAAGTATTAAGCAAATCCATCAATTTACTTGAATCCGCAATTATTGGTTTAAGAGACATCAAGCACAATCAGGAAAAAATTAAAAAGCATTGCGAAGAAGTCAGAGAATTGGAAAACGAAGGGGACCGGATTTTTCAAAGGGCTATAACCCGTTTGTTTAAGGAAAAAGATGCATTAAATATAATTAAATGGAAAGAAATATTTGAGCGTTTCGAAAAAGCTGTTGATAGATGCGAGTCTATTGCGAATGTGATTGAAAGCGTTTTGATTGATAACGCTTAAGGGGAAAAGTAAATGAACGAAGTTACGATAATTGTTATTGTTACAGTAGCAGTTGCATTAATATTTGATGTAATTAACGGCTTTCACGATGCTGCTAATTCTATTGCAACTGTAGTTTCAACTCGCGTCCTCTCCCCCCGCTTTGCTGTTCTTTGGGCAGCATTCTTTAATTTTGTTGCTATGTTTGTATTTGCTCCCAAGGTAGCTGATTCTGTCTCAAAAATTGTAGTAATAAACGCATCAGACCCCGCATTTGTTTATGTCGTTCTTTCCGGACTTTTTGGAGCAATTATCTGGGATTTAATGACCTGGTTCTGGGGATTACCCGTTAGTTCATCCCATGCATTGATTGGTGGATTTGCAGGAGCCGGAATTGCATACAAGGGAATTGACATTATCCGCTGGAATATTGTTGGCGAAACTATGGCTTTTATTCCGCTTGCACCTCTTATTGGAGTTGTTCTTGGATTTTTAATAATGGTATTGGTCTATTGGATATTTAGGAAGTGGAAACCAGCTAAAGTTGACCAAATATTTAGAAAAGGACAACTTATTTCTGCTGCTCTTTATTCTTTAGGGCATGGCGGCAATGACGCTCAAAAAACAATGGGAATAATAGTTGCATTGCTTGTTGCAGCTGGATTATTTGACCCTTCTAAACAACTTTCAATGACATCATGGGATACTTTATGGATAATATTATCCTGTCAGTTAGCTATGTCTGTTGGAACTGCTATGGGAGGATGGCGAATTGTAAAAACTATGGGTATGAAATTGACCAAACTTAAGCCAGTACACGGTTTCTGTGCTGAAACTGCTGGTGCTTTCACTATCTTTTTTGCTACTCATCTCGGTATTCCAATTTCTACTACTCATACGATTGCTGGTTCAATCGTTGGTGTAGGTGCAACAACAAATTTAGCCGGGATTAAATGGGATACTGCTTCAAGAATTGTCATTGCATGGGTGGTTACTATCCCATTTTCTGCTTTGACAGCTGCTATTTGCTTCCATCTGGCATATTTAGTTCATGGTATTTTTTAGGAGTTGATTATTTTTCAGTGGAATAATTAATCTTATTGAAGGTTGTTCTTAAAAAAATGAATTGGTTATTGGGTTATTAAGTTATTAGGTTATATAAAGTCCTATATTTAATTACAAATAAGAACAAACAAGAATGTATGTTCTACTATTTTTTAAGTGAAATATTTTGTTAGACTTTATATATTATAAACTTCGGAAATAGAAGTTGGTGGAGTATATTTTTCAATATCTGACATTATTTTATCCTCTATTATATATGCAATTTACCAAAATAATGAAAAAAATAATTCAAGGAATAATTATATTTAATAAGAAATGAGATAAGAACTCCCAACTCATTTATTTTCGTTATGGGGCATATGCTCTGAAATTAATCTCTAACTCTCCCAATTTTACGTAATTGAAAGATTAATTTAGTAGAAAAACGCAT
>DAIOVK010000372.1:0-3857 GCA_036759045.1 Kapaibacterium sp. (SeqCode)
CAGCAAATGACTAATGAAGAAATAATCAAAATGATTTCAATGCTCTATGAGTCTTCGAACCGCACTTTTGAATTACTGGAAAATCTGCTTCAATGGTCAAGAATCCAAACTAACAGAATAGAATTTAATCCGGATAATAGTATTCTCTTTTATAATATTGAAAAATGTGTCAATATTGTTGCTCCAGTTGCACAAGACAAAGATATAACAATTTATACCAATATTTCTAAAGATATTATAGCTAATTATGATAACTACTTTGTAGATACAATCTTACGTAACTTACTGACTAATGCAATCAAGTTTACTCATAAAGGTGGTACTATTGAAGTTGGAGCAAAAAAATTATTGAGCAATGGCTTAAACCAATCAGAAAACTTTATTGAAATCTATATCAAAGATAATGGGGTTGGAATGTCTAAAGACATTATGGATAAATTATTCAAAATAGACCAAAATGTTACAATGCCGGGTACAGCAAAAGAAAAAGGAACCGGCATCGGATTGATTTTGTCTAAAGAATTTGTCGAAAAACACGGTGGACGTATTTGGGTTGAAAGCGAAATAGGTATGGGAAGTATTTTCCACTTTACTTTACCTATAAGAACTAAATAATTTGTTGAGCGTTCAAATCATTCAATTTTGTCTTTAATTCTGAACCTCCAGATAAAGCAAATGCTTTATTATAATAGAGATGAAATAAATTTATACGGTCATTCTGAACGAAGTGAAGAATCTCACAAGCCATTGCTTCCACAGAATTTGAGATTCAGTTTTTCAGTCATACTATCAACAAGTTGATAGCATGACAGTCAAACGTAAAGATGTCATTGGCAACGAAGTTAAGAATCTCATACTTCGTGGTAGCAATGATTAGTGAGATTCTTCGCTGTGCTTGCCAATGACATCTTTACTAGTCATTCTGGCGTATGCCAGAATCCATCTTTGGAAAGCAAGTGAGCTTGCTCACTTGTAACATTTGGGCAAGCCCAAATGCTTCATTGAAATAGCTAAAATTTAATAGCGACCAATAATAAGATGGATTCTGACATTCGTCAGAATGACACTTTTTGTTATGTCATCTGCATTTAAATGAAGCACTTGCTTTATAAGGGGGGCGAAATGACATATATTATTGCTATTATTGTTAGCGGTTTGGTATTAGAAATCCAATTATATTGATGTGAAATTTAAATTTAACTAAAATGGAAGAAAATTCATTAAAAAATCTGAGTTCAGACAAGCAGGTGCTGGTTGTTGAAGATGATATAGGTTTTCAGGAACTTATCATAAAAATGCTAACTAAAGAAGGATATAAAGCTTTTGGTGTTTGCAATGGTAATGATGCAATAAAACAAATAGTTGTTAATAATAGTGTTTTAGTACTTTTGGATAATACACTTCCGGATATGTCCGGTCAGGAAATTATTAGCTCTTTGGCACTACTCGGAATAAAAGCAAATTTCATTGTAATGACAGGCCAGGGCGATGAGCGTCTTGCCGTTGAAATGATGAAACTTGGAGCTGCTGACTATTTGGCTAAAGATGTTAATTTAATTGATATTTTACCCGGAGTAATTAATAGGGTTTTTCATAATATTGAAACAGAAAACCGACTTCAAGCTGCAGAAGAAATGCTCAGGGAAACAGAAAAATATTCTAAATTAATTTTTGAGCATAGTCAGAGTATTTTTTATACAATCAGTCCGGAAGGATTTTTCACTTATGTTTCTCCAAGTTGGGAAAAATTACTTGGACATAAACCAAACGATGTTGTCGGACAAAAATATACAGATTTTATATCTGCAGAAGACATCCCTCAAGATTATGATATATTGCAGGCAATTGCAGAATCCTGTCAAGTTCATAATAATATTGAATACAGGGCTATTCATCAAAATAATTCTTATATCTGGCACCGCTCTGTTATTACTCCAGTATTCGATGAAAACAATATGCTTTTGATGTTTGTTGGTAATGCAATTGATATAAGTGAAAGGAAACAAACCGAAGAAGCACTTTTAAACAAAACAAATGAACTCGAATACTTCTTTACTTCCGCACTTGATTTGCTTTGTATTGCTGATATGGAAGGAAATTTTATCAGAGTAAGTAATGAATGGGAAAATACACTTGGTTATACTATAGATGAACTTGAAAACAGTAAGTTTTTGGATTTTGTTCATCCGGACGATTTGCAAGATACTCTTGATGTTTTAAATAAACTTAGCAATAAGGAAAACATTTTGAACTTTACTAATCGTTATCTTAGTAAAAATGGAGCATATCGTTTTATTGAATGGCGTTCTACTCCTCAAGGCAAATTTATTTATGCTGCTGCAAGGGATATTACAGAACGAATGGAAGCTCAGGAAGAATTGAATGAAAAAAGACGCTTCCTCGAAGACATTATTGAGAACAGCGGAACAATTATCGTTACAAAAGACCGCTTTGGAAAATATACTTTAGTTAATAAAAAATGGGAAGAGGCAACTGGGCTCAAACGCGAGAATGTGCTCGGAAAAACTGATGATATGATATTCTCTTCAGTAGATGCTGAAGCTTTCAAAAAAAATGACCAAAACGTAATTGAATCTAATAAATTAATTGAGATGGAAGAAACTCTAAACACTCCCGAAGGTTTAAAATATTATTTATCAATTAAATTTCCTATTAGAGACACAAGAGGAATTGTTACCGGGATTTGTGGTATGATTAGCGATATTACAGAGCGAAAAAAGGTCGAAGATGCATTAAGGGAAAGTGAGGAAAATCAACGAAAAATAAATTCAGAAAAAGATAAATTCTTCTCTATTATTGCTCATGATTTACGAAGTCCTTTCCAGGGTTTTATCGGACTTACAAAAATGATGACCGAAAATATTGAAAATATCTCTATGAAAGATATGAAAGAATTTTCTCAAAATATGCAAAACTCTGCTAATATGCTTTACAGATTACTTGAAAATCTTCTACAATGGTCGAAAATTCAACGTGGTCTGCTTGATTTCAATCCTGAATCAATTAATATTACTCAGGTCATTAATATGAATATATCAATTGCAAAAGAGCATTCTGAACAAAAAGATATTGCAATCGTCAATTGCATTAATGAAGAACTTGAAATATATGCTGACTTGCAAATGATTGATACTGTAATTAGGAACCTAATCTCAAATGCTATCAAATTTTCTTACAGAGGCGGTATTATTGAAATTGGTAATATTTATACTTATGAAGATAATACATGCATTTATATAAAAGATTCTGGTATGGGTATGGACGATGCTTTACTAAATAACCTGTTTAAGTTGGATAAAAAAGTTTCTCGTCTTGGAACTGAAAATGAGCTAAGCTCCGGCCTTGGGCTTATTCTTTGTAAGGAATTTATTGAAAAACATAATGGAAAAATTTGGGCTGAAAGTAAAATTAATGAAGGAAGCACTTTTTTCTTTACTCTGCCTATGAATAACTAAAAACAAGCTCAGTTGACATTTACATCAATACGTTTTGCCTACAAAACGTTGCGAAAGTTTTATTAGCCAGATATCCTACATCTTCGAGATGTAAGATATCTTTATCAATTTTATATAAATACTGTTTTAACAATGACTTGTGAGATTCCTCACTTCTCTTTCAAATGACATCGCTCCTTTGTCGGCCATTCTGAACGAAGTGAAGAATCTCAAACTCTGTGGTAGCAATGACTTGTGAGATTCCTCGCTTCGTTGCCAATGACATCTTTGTTTGTGATTCTGGCGTATGCCAGAATCCATCTTGGTTTTTGGTTATTAGTAAAAATACTAATGACCAATAAAAACAATTTAAAGATGGATTCTGACATCCGTCAGAATGAC
>DAIOVK010000373.1:0-3855 GCA_036759045.1 Kapaibacterium sp. (SeqCode)
TTGTCATCTCCATTTAAATAAAGCATTTGCTTTATCAGGGGGTTCGGAATGACAAGAATGCGAAATATTAAACTACGATGGGTAAGGAGTTCTGAAGTTACAAATCCTACTTCCCAAGTTCAACTTGTGAATGAGAAAAATAAAGATTGATATAAAAGTCATACTATAAACTTGTTTATCGTATGACTTTTATATAATTAATTGCGATATTAATATTTATGTGCTAAAAAAGCAGAAGTGGTTCATTAGGAGCGTAACGAAGAATCTAAAGTTCTTCGGTAAAAAGGATTTGTGAGATTCTTCGCTGCGCTCCTAATGACATTATGATTTTGCACTACTTGTTTTCGGCTTGGCATTAAAGCTATAAAAAAAAGGGATTACTAAATTTACTTAGCAATCCCTTTTAATTTAAATTATATTAATCTTAATATTCTCTGTAAAATTTACTTCTGAAATCTTCAATTTTTGCATCTGCCTTGATTTTATTATACCATTGATAATATAGTGGCTGGCGCGAAGGATTCTTTTTTAGTTCAGTAACGTAAGTATCGAAATCAGTTTTATTTGTTTCAGGTGAAGGTAGTTCGCGTCCGGTAACCTGAATAATGAAGTATCCGAGTTCGCCTCTGATTGGACCAGAAATTTTTCCAATCGGCAATTCAAAGCAGTTTGTAGTGAAAACATAGTCATATCCAGCTGCTTGCATATTTCCGGTATTATTGATTTTATCAACTTTATTTACTTTTAAAGCAGTATCAATTGATGTGGCAGCAGTTAAGGAATCAAGTCCTTTAACTTTGTTGAATGCTTCTTCAGCTTTAGCTTTTACCATATCTAATTTCTTTGCCTTTTGTAATCTACGTGTAATCATCTGCTTTAAGTCTTCTAAAGTAGAATAGCCGGCTTCTCTGACTTCAGTAATTTGAGCAACGATAATACCTTGATTTTTAATCTCCATTGGGTCGAAAATATCATTTAATTTTCCTTCAAATGCTTTAGCAGTAAGGAAATTTGAGCCGAGAATAGGTTTTCCTTGTTCGAAAAGAGTAGTTTCTTTTGCTTGAATTTCATATTTTTTGGCTAAAGTATCAAAATTAACTGTGCCTTTTTCTAATTCTTTTTTAAATTCGTAAGCAATTCTTTTAATTGATTTTTCAGTAGCTTTAGACATCGCTGGTTTAATTTTAATTTGGCTGTATTTTAATTCATCAGCATTTTTATCAACAACTTTAATTATATGATAGCCGAACTGAGATTCAATCGGACCAACAATAGAGCCAACCGTTGCAGCGAAAGCAGCATCTTCGAAAGGTTTAACCATTTTTCCTTTACCAAAGAAACCTAAATCGCCACCTTGCATTCCAGACCCCTGGTCTTTAGAATATTGACGGGCTAAAGTAGCAAAATCTTCATTACCTTTAGCACGGGCTAAAATCTTCATTGCTTCTGCTTTGGCGCTATCTTTATTATTGTCGAAATTAATTAAAATATGGCTTGCGCGAACGACTTGGTTTTCGCCGGAACGTTTTCCATCGACACGGATAAAATAAGTAGCGTCTGGTAATGTTATAGGACCAACTACACTGCTGTCTGGGATAGTAGAAATATAGGGAGCTAATTTTTGGTCAATTTCAATCATTGGTTTAAAATCATTTATAGCACTTTCAAAATCCCTCATTCTCATTGTAAACATACTATCTTTTGCCTGAGTACTGCTTACGCTTAGTAAATCATCTGATATTTTTTTAATGGATTTCATTGCATTTGCAGAATCTTTGTCAGATGCTTTCAATTGAAATTGAGCATATTTCATTTTTCGTTTTGGCTTTTGCTCAAAGAATTTTTTTACCTTTTCATAATATGTTTGTATTTCCTGGTCAGAAACGGCAACTATACTATCAGGAATTCTTTTTATATCAATTAAAATATAATTTGCAGAAGCAGCTCCTTTTTCGTCAACAAATTTCTGCTCCGCAAAATTCGGAGAAACAAAACCATTTGAAGTATTCACGACTGCTGCTAATGATTCGTATAATTTTTGTTTCAAAATTTCATTTTGAATTCTGAGTAAATCTTTTTTCCAGTTGTTAATATAATCTCTTTTTTCCTGTTCAGACATTGATTGAGGCAAACGTGAGTATATTCCATCGGGATTTGTAACAACATCTAAATAGAATTGTCTTTGGAAATTACCAGCGCTATCTTTAAAAGCGTTTTGAAGATAATCCGGAGGATTTTCGAGCATTACATCAAGTAGCTCGGCATTAGAAACATGAAGTCCTATTTTTTCAGCTTCCTGTTTAACTAAAATTTCATTAATCATTTGGTCCCAGACCTGCTGACGTATTTGCTCTTCGTTAATTTCCGTTTCGTTTTCACCCATTTGTGCTCTTTTTTGCTCAACTTGTTCTCTCACTTTTTCCTCGAAATCCTTGTAAAGAATTTCATCGCCATTAATAGTTGCCAGTACTGCTGTTTGATAATTATCGCCTTGACGCATCAAGGTGCCGAAGTCTAAGTCCGATATTACCATAAAGCCGACAAAGAGAATGGCAAATAATGCTAAAAAGTAAGGTGAAACCGACCTGATTCTTTCTAAAGTTCCCATTGATATTTTACCTAATTTTAATAATAATTATTTTCTATATAAAATTCAAAATAACAAAAATACTATTGTTTTTTTTCTTTTCCAATTTTTTTTTAAAACAATGCTTCTTCAATAATTTCACACCATAAATGCGCTATCAAAATATGTGATTCCTGAATGCGTGCTGTAACCGAGCTTGGTACATTAATGTAATTATCACACAAAGAAGAAATGCGACCTCCACCGCAACCAAGAAGCCCAATTGTATAAATTTCCTGCTTCTTTGCCTGTTCTACCGCACGAAGAACGTTTTCTGAATTACCACTGGTTGATATTCCAAGCAGAGCGTCTCCTTTTCGTCCTAATGCTTCAACCTCGCGGGCAAATACGTTCTCAAAGCCAATATCGTTCCCGCCGGCTGTCATTATTGATGGGTCAACTGTCAAAGCAATAGCTGGAATAGCTGGACGTGAAAAACTGCTTCTGTACCTAATAACGAGTTCTGCTGCTATATGCTGGCTGTCAGCAGCGCTGCCACCGTTTCCGCATATCAGAATTTTTCCGCCATTTTTAACTATATTTGCTAATTCCAATCCAATCTCTTCTATTTTTTCGGCTGATTCTTTTAATAATACTTCTTTTGTTTTTATGCTATCTTCAATGGAACTCTTTATTTTTTCAAAGAATTTGCTCATTTTTAACCTTAAATGTTAATAACTGTGTTAATAACTTAAATAAATGTGGATAACTTGTTTATTTTTTGTTAAATACATTTAATTACAAAAATATTAAAATATTTTGGATTATTAGTATTCTTTTATTATATTGTATTTGAGTTATTTTATAAAGGAGAAAATAATGACGGTAGACAACATACAAAATCAAACACTAAAAGAGATGGAAAAGACCCCAATTAGCGTTCAAAATGAAATTCAAAAAGAAGTTTTGCAACAAACTATGGGAACAAATCCGGACAGTCCTCAAAAGCAATTATTGCAAATGCTCGTTAGCAGTCAACCACAGCAAGCACAGCAAAATGCTCAGGAGCAAATTAAGAATGGCAAGCCATTAGATATTCGCATTTAATTGCTTATTTTAACTTTTTTAGGAATTATCTTTAGTTGTCTTAGGACTTATGATAATTCCTTTTTTATTGTCAAAAAATATAGGGGAGTTGTAAAAAATTCAATTTGTCTTGACATTCCGCCCCCCTGATTAATCAAATGCTTTATTATAATGGAGATGAAAAAATTAATTTGTAATTCCTC
>DAIOVK010000374.1:0-3782 GCA_036759045.1 Kapaibacterium sp. (SeqCode)
TCCAAGGTACTATGTAGGTTATAAAAGCGGTTATACAGACCCTTATGCCTTATTTGCCCGCAATATGTTAATGGAGCAAATGTGGCCGATTGAATTACTCGGTAAAGAGTATGTAACTGCTCCTATAAAATATTTAGACCGTCCACGCGGATTAAGTGGTGTAGCAGATGACTTTGGTGATTTAGTCAGATTTGTTGCTACTGAAGATAATACAATAATTTATCAGATGAGACAAGATGGCTCTGGTATGATGCAAATTAGCAACAATTTAAAACGTGGTGAATATTGGGACATTACAAATCAGGAATTAGCTGCATATTACAAAGCAAACAAACCAGTATTAGTAGGACACTACGGAAAAACCTGGTGGAACGAGCCCGGTATGATGAGCGTTGTAGGAAAAGGCGACGACCCGCAGAATCCTCATAAGAGCGGACAAGGTATGCTTCTTACCGTTGCTCCAATTGAAAGATGGTGCTCTTATGCTAATTTTAAATCCCCACCTGCTATAGATGACTTTATTTATTTAACTTTTAGATATGCTGATAGAGAAAAAATTTACTACGATGGCGAAAAAATTACTTCGCTTTGGGGAACAGCAATCAGAACAATTACTGGTACTCCTTATGCTTATGTAGCTACTCAGATTCAGCCAGGCGACCATTATGTTGAAGGAAAAGATGGAGCCCGATGGGCTGCTTATGCTTATGGTAACTGGGATAGAACAAAAGATGGTTTCGCTTATGGCTATCCAATCGGTATTAATTATGCCGATATTTGTCCAGACTCAATTTACGTTAAAGATGCGATGGATTGCGGTAATGTTAGTGGAGAATTCTTTGCTAAAGATTTAGACCCCGATACTACCTGTGCTGCTATTTTTTCAATTAACTATAAGGAAAAAATAAATTACGATATAAAAGTAGATAAGAATTTTAAAATCGGTGACCCATCTGTTAAATTCACATTAGCCGTTCTTGATAACAAACAACCAGCGAGTATTACAGTAACTGCAATGACCCGCTCTGGTAAAAAATTATCAAAGAAATATGAATATATACCTGAAGTAATCGAAGCAGACCCAACTTCTGTTGATTTTGGACTGATTCCTTTAAACCAGACTGGTTGTAAAAATGTAACTTTAACAAATAATTCTACAGTTCCAGTAACAATTAAAGAACTTAAACTTAAAAATAATCGTCCGGAATTCAAAATTACTTCTATTGATTTACCTCTTACATTGCAACCAAATGAATCAAAACTAATTGAAGTATGTGCTACTTCGTTAACGCTTTCTTCTGTTCCAATTCGCGATTCCATTATTGCTGTATTATCTTGCTATGAGCAGCCAATAGTAGAGTTGATATTAAGAGCTGGTTCACCATCACTTTGGATTGCTGATGCTAACTGGGGTGATATTCCTATAAATTCTGCTGAAAAAGCTCAAAATGTTGAAATGAAGAACGAAAGTTTAGTTGACGTAGAAGTATATTCTATTACATGGGTTGACCATACTCACTTTACACGTGTTGAAGGTTTAAACTTCCCGTTAACTATTCCAGCCGGCGAAACTTACGAATTTAAAGTTTACTTCAAAACTGATGTTGAAGGTGTTCCTCATCGCGACTCTGCCTATTTTGAAAGTAATGCTAAAGAAACAAAACTTTATTCAATCTGGACTGGTAGAGGAATCAATGCTGTTCCAGCTATTACTGGTTTCGACTGGGGCAAAAAAAGAGTTATTGATAGTTACGCTGGAGTTACCAGATATCCAGGCACCGTTACTATCAGCAATATTAGCACTACATCTAATTTAGGCGTAAACGACGTTAAAATTGTAAACGATATTGATGGTGTATTCCAAGTTGATAAATCTACTATGCCACCATTCTTAAATATTGGCGAATCTATTGATTTAAATGTATATTTTATTCCTAATTCTGAAAAAGAATTTCAACCAGAAGCTAATGCTGTAAATATTGTTTTTGAATCCACATTCGCAAATCAAACAAGAATTGCACAAGACACACTACACGGAATAGGAATTCTTCCTCATATCCTTGTAACCGGTATTGACTATGGAAAGGCAATATTAGTTGATTCATATAAAGATAGTGTTGCCACTATTGAAAGTGTAATACTTAATGATTTGACAGCAATGGATTTAACAATTACAGACATTAAAATTGAAGGTACTGATAGAACTGCATTTGTTATTGAACCAACTTGGTATGCAGGTCTTGATTTCCCATTGACTTTAGCAAAAGGCACTTCTATGGAAGTTCCAATCCGCTTTACAGCACAGCACTTTGGACTACATAATGCACAAATTGTTGTTTATTGCGATGCTGCTGAAGATGATATTACAAAATTATATAATATCGGACAATTAGTCGGTAGAGGTTACACTGAAGGTTTAATACCAACAGATTTCGATTACGATAAAATATTTGTCTATACAACGAAAACAGGTTCAGTATCATTATTAAATACTGGTTCTGAAACAATACAGGTTACCAAAGATATTCAAAATAGCAAAGTTGGTAATCCGGTTGATTTAAGCGAATTCACAATTACCAGATGGTACACCGAACAAGGTGGCTTAGAAAATCCACCTGCACCATTCGATTTGGCAGCTGGTGACAGATTAATTGTTGAAGCTACTTTTGCTCCTGTTGAAGTTAGAAACGAAGCTCTTCATTCAATACAAATCAGATACGAAACAAATTCCGGCGATACTGTTTCTAATTTGCAGGGAAGAGCAATGCTAATTAATACAGTCGCTGAAATACCAAAGGGATATAAAGCTAATCCAGGTGACAGGATTACTATTGACTTTAAGTATTATAAGAATGATAATGAATCAAAACCAATTTCTCAAGCAAATATTACTACATTTACAGCTCGTGTATATTTCAACTCAGAAAACTCGCAAGCTTATGATATTTTCCCAGACCTTTCAAATGGCTGTGCTGATATTATTAAAGACGGAACTATGACAGCTTCCTGGACTTGCAACAGCGCTAAAATTATTGACCGGAAAGTTCTTGAAGTTAGTATGAGCGGAGCTACACCTCTTACTGCTGGCTCCGGTGACGTTTTATTTAAATTTAGAATGAGTACTTTCCTTTCAAGTAATGATGGAAATATTAAGCCGATACCTTGTGGATTCACACGCCAACATCGTTATATGGAAGTGGACACAATTCCCGGTGATATTTCTATTTCTCCTGTCTGTATAAATACTCTTAGATTAATCAAACTTTCCGGTGTTGATTATTCTATTGCTCAGAATACTCCAAACCCGGTTGCCAATTTAACTTCTATTGATTATTCAATCGGTTTGGAAGCAAATACTACTATTAAACTTTATAACGCTAATGGTGAAGTAGTTGCTACTTTTGTTGACCAGTTACTGCAACCAGGTAATTATACTTTGGAGATTGATGTTCAGCAATTGGACATCCCTTCAGGTATTTATTACTACCGGCTCGAATCCGGTCCCTATTCTGAAACAAAGAGTATGGTTATTACAAAATAAAAAAATAGCTTTTTCATTCAGAAGTCTCCTAAAAAAAAAGTCCTACATCCAATCCTGTAGGACTTTTTATTTGAATATTATAAAAAATTTTAATCTCATACTAAGTTACTTTTAATCCCTAACTCTCCCAATTTTACGTAATTGAAAGATTAATTTAGTAGAAAAATGCATACATTTTCATACTGTTAGTAAAATCACCATAATAAATTATGGTGATACTCTAATTCTTAGAGTAACTCCC
>DAIOVK010000375.1:0-3780 GCA_036759045.1 Kapaibacterium sp. (SeqCode)
CATAATTTATTATGGTGATTTTACTAGCAGTAAGAAAAATGTTTGCGTTTTTTACTAAATAAATCTTTCAATTACGTAAAATTGGGAGAGTTAGAGTTTAAATTCGTATCGGAATAACACTTTTATTGTGCATTATTTTTTGCCGGTTTGGAATTACTCCAAGTTCAAAAATTATCACCTTATTTTTGTAAATTTACGACTTTCAGTATATGATTTTGTTTTAACTGTAATTATATACACTCCAACTGGTAGTTCAGATAAATTCAAATTAAAACAGTTTATTCCACTTTGTAAATTAGAGTTTGAAAACTCTTTGACATTCTCACCAATGGAATTTGTAATTATTATATTTACATTAGCATCATTATTTGCAAAAAATTCAATATTTATAAAATCGTTAGCAGGAATGGGAAATGCAGAAATTAATTGCTTATTTGATTTTGTATCAAAAACAGAAGAGCCCATTTGAGTGGTGAAACTCCAAATATCGCTCCATTCACTTGATTGAGTATTGATATTTGCTTTTACTCTCCAAAAGTATGTTGTTAAATAGCTTAAGTCCGATAAATTATAATTTGTTTCTGTTAAATTAACTATATCTATAAATAAATCGGACATATCAGCATTTTTTGATACTTGCAAAGAATAACCTGTTGCACCAGCAACTGCATTCCAAAGAAGGTTTGTATTAATTGGAATATCAATTTCATTGTTTGCTGGCTCAGAAAGAACCGGCTTTTCGATTACTATTTCATTAATTGTAGTAAAATGCCAAATATCGCTCCAGTCACTTGTTAGAGTTGCATTTTGGGCTTTGACCCGCCAGTAATACATTGTTGAATAACTTAAATAAGATAAATTATAATTAGAATCTGAAATATTATTAAGATTAATTATTGGATTTGAAAAATCAACTGAAGTAGCTACCTGAATAGAATAGCTTGTTGCTTTTTCAACTTCATTCCAAATAAGATTAGGATTAAGAGAAACATCGGTTGAATTGTTTGCCGGACTATTGAGTATAGGTGCCGAAAGATTATTTTCTTTAAATAAAACCATACCATTATTTAAAGTTAAAACCAATTCGTTTGAATCTCCATTTAAAATAAATGATTCAGGATTAAAATTCATAGAAGTATTTGTTGTTCCAATGTATCTAAAAGATAATTTGAAGAGAATAGTACCGTTTGGAATCGAAATTGGGTTGTCTGGAAGTGCAGTTATTGACATAGTGTTTTCGTCAAAAATTGGATTTGCAATCCAGTTACTATCTGGAATTAAGCCAATAAATTCAGTAAAACCGGAACCGACAGGAATTAATTTGGTATTGTCGTAATCAAATTTTAAATTAATTTCCTTTGGAGAATTATCTGCATTTAATCCACTGAAAGTAACCGGAATATAGACAGTGTCGCCTTGCTTTGCTTCAATAGTTGAAATTGTTCCGATTACATCAATTTCTTGTTCAGTCATAGTAGTAAAATTCCAAACTTCACTCCATTCGCTTTCTAATAACTGGTTTTTTGCTCTTATACGCCAGTAGTACTTTAATGAAAAATCCAAATCAATGCATTGGTAGGCAGTTACATCATTAACAGCAGTATTTGTTATTAATGTGTCAAAATTCGAATTAGTAGAAATTTGAATTTCATACATTGTGGCATCAGCAACAGCATTCCACAAAAGAGTAAGATTTAATGGCTCGTTGGTAGAATTGTTTTCAGGTGCAATCAAAGCTGGAGCAGCAAGATGTTCTTCAAGAGGCAATACATAACCATTAAGGAAATTTACTTCAACTTGTTCAAAATCTCCATCTACCATTGTGGATAATGTATCAAACTTAATATTAGCTTTTACGGTTCCGGTATATGTAAAAGTCATTTCAAATAAAACAGTTCCATTTGGAATTGTTACAGGGGCCATAAGCGTCATTTCAATGGCCATTTTATTTGAACTGTAATTTGGTGATAAAAGACAATTGCTTTGTGGAATGAAACTGCAGAAGTTAGTAAATCCTTCATTATATGGAACTAAGTTTGTTCTGTCATATTCCAAGTAGAATTCTAAGGCAGTAATTGAATTTTTCCCATTTAATGCGCTATATGTAACAGGAACATTGACAACTGCACCGGGATAAGAATATGTCGGTGTAATGGCAACAGTAATATCCTGTGCTTTTAAACTAATGCTAAATAATATTGATAAGAAAATTATAAGATATACTTTTTTCATTTTGTTTTTCCTTTATTTATAAAATATTTTCTTTTTCTTTTTAAATTCCACTTTCCAAATAGAATAACACAAAAATCAGAAAATTGTCTCAAAAAAATATGAATTTTTTTCTTTAATTGTTAATTATTAATGAAATAAAACGAATGACTAATGACTAGTGTAATATCCCTTTGAAAACCTGACTAAATATCTTGTCATTCTGAACGAAGTGAAGAATCTCAAGTATCGTTGTAACAATGACTTGTGAGATTCCTCACTTCGTATCGGAATGACACAAGATAGTAAGTCTTTTAACGAATTACAACACTAGGAACCCAAATCACCAATGAACAAATAACAATTAATAATTAATCATTAATAATTAATAATTAACTTATGTTGTTTTATATAAATACCAGCCATTTCCCAGTTCTCGAAGCATAATAACAGCATTTGGCTCCATTTTCGGCAATTTCGTTTTGTCTTTTATATATAAATATCCAACTTCGTTTTTGAAAGAACCATAAATTTGAAAAATCAGACAATTTTGTAATCTGTTATTGTTAAATGATAAAGATGAGATTAAGCATTTTTGAAATTGTTTTTCCAAATTTTTGAAGAATTGAACATCAAAATTTCCTTTTTTCGTTTTTTCCATTTGTTTAAAAGCAAGTTCTTTGATTTTTTCAAATTTCTCTTTATTTTTTTCAAAATGATTTGCTATGCTGTCGTCAAGAGCAAGAGTAAGTTTTGCATTTCCGAGTAAAAAATCATACTCATCTCTTGAACTGAACTTAATCATTTTTTTACCTTTGGTTTCAACGGGTGGATTTTTTATTATGCTGTCAATTTGTTTCGAGCTTAATCTTTCGAGTGCCTTGACTTTATATTCAATTGTTCCGCTCAATGATAAAAACCTAACGGCAGCGATTTTCCAGGTGTTTTCTTTAAGGAAATGCAAATATAAATCAATACCCTTGCCATTTGTATCAATTGTAGTTAAAGACACAACGGCAGTATTTTCATTTTGACCGAGCAAAAGGAACTTCTTTGAGCTTCCTTTAGGCATATCAGTTCCATTTGGACGCCCAATGTATTCGCCAGTGATATAATCACTTATATTTGGAACAGAATCATTGCCAAAAATCTTTTGTGCTAAAGGTAATGGCTCTAAATCCTTGCTAAAGCAGTTTGCCGATAAAAATAATGTAATTGAAAAAAGTAATATTGATATTTTCATAATTTATCCTTCATGATTTATAATTTATTAGTATGTCATTCCGATACGAAGTGAGGAATCTCACAAGTCATTGTTACCACAGAGTTTGAGATTCAGAGTAACAGTGTTTTTTCAGTCATACTATCAACAAGTTGATAGCATGACAAGAGATAAGTCATGCTATCAGCTTGCTGATAGTATGACTGAAAAGCACTGTTTCGGAATTACACTTTTAGTGATGTCATCTCATAAAGCACTTGCTTTATAAGGGGGTTCAGAATAACAATTTATTATTATAACTCACCTTACGCATTCCCCTCTTGAGAGGGGCAGGGGTGTGTTCTTTTTCC
>DAIOVK010000376.1:0-3764 GCA_036759045.1 Kapaibacterium sp. (SeqCode)
AAAAAATTGAAATTGTGAGGTAAGAAATAAAAAAGTTAGTATGTTTATTTTTAATTTTTATTTCATATTTCGCAAATAGTCAGGATTTTGAACCTACACAAGCAAAATTTAACTGGGGTATTGGTGGAAATGAAACATATCTTTCAGCCGATTCTTCATATTTTAAACAAGAAAAATTCTTACGCGGCTGGCATTGGGGTGCTTCTTATAAAATCAGCCGTGCTGTTGGTGCTAATCAAAACGATGCTGCAAATAGCGATGTAGAAGCAAGTTCATTGGACAGTAACTGCCTTATTATTTTAAAACCTGAAGATTATACACATGGAAATGAAGGCCAAATATTGAACGCAAGAGCTATTCAATATGAAACTACACTAATATTAAACCCAAACAATCCATCAAATTTAGTAATAAGACAAGGCGATACTACCCGCCCCGTTTTTGGGTTTTTGAATAGAAGAGGAAGAGTATTAACAGATTCAACTGACCCAAATTTTAATCGTTTAATCATTGACAGTGCAGAATTAGTTAACCAAGTAATTTTATCTGAGCCATGGCCAAGTAATCAACTTTCATTAGCATTGATAGGCACTAATCCAGACAGTACTACATTGAACAATTACCTTTGTGAAACATTGATTTTTTCAATAAACCTACGAAGAGTGGGAAGTGAAATGAATAATGATACTGTTTTAAGAATTGAATTACCATACACATATTTATATGATTCTGCTTATATAATTCCACCAGATTCAATAACTATTCATCATAAAAATGTAGTTGGTTATGAAAATATTCAATTTGCAAATTTACCTTCTCCGGCTCAATATCCGAGTGGCACCTATGAACTGGCAAACGGAAGAGGTTGTATAAGAGATACAATTCCTTTAGAAATTTCTGATGTTAGAGCAATCTACATAACAAAACAAATGTTGCCACCTAATAATAAAGATATAACAATTTCAGTTTATTTTAAATTAAATCGTGATTTAAATAGGCACAACCATGAATTGAAAGATGAATCACCTGATGTTGATAGGATAGACAGCATAAAAATAAAAGTTACATATTTAGGTGGAGGACCACTTATGATAGACTGGGTGCGTATTGAGACACCTCACGCGAAAAACTACCTATCCGGAAAATTCGATGAACGTTTTTTAAAGAAAGATGATTAATTTGCAACTTTTCCAATTTCAGCGACAAAATTTTGTTATTGAAATTGGGAAAGTTTCCCATTAGTTTATTTTTCATTAATTTAAAGAGGTTCAAAATGTTACAAAAAATCTTTCTAATTACACTCGCTTTTATGCTTTTTGCTTCTAATACAAAAGCAACACCGCCAGCAGAGCCAGACCTTGCTATTGAATGGCAAAAGAATGTGTATCCGAATGAAATAAGTTTTGCTAAATTTTCAGCAGATGGAAATTATATCTATTGTGCAGTTGGCAACACTATAAAAAAAATGGATGCGAGCAACGGAGAGTTTGTTTCAACTTTTGAAGATAAAGATAAATTCTTTATTTATGAAATGCAAATTTCAAAGAATGGAAATATTATTGCGACACGAACAGGTGGAGGTGGAATTGTTCTTTGGGATACCCAGCTGGAAAAATCAATTAAATTTATCCCCTTTGGAACAGGCGAAGGTTCGAGCGGTGCTTTTTGTTTTGATATAACACCTGATGGAAATTATTTAGTTGTTGGAAATTTAACAGAGATTGAAGAACCTCAACAGCAATATTTTAATTTACTTTTATACGATATTCAAAAAAGTGAAATAAAAAAAAGTATTCCAATTGAAGGAAGTACCCAAAAAATAAAAATATCAAATGATGGGAATACTTTTGCTTTAGGAATAACAGCAAAAGATGACGATGAAGATAAGTGGTATCAAAAATTATCAATATGGGATTATACTTCATTTCAGGAAATAGCAGTACTTGAAAATAATGAACTTAGTTCTGATTGGGGGTATAGAAATATTAATTTTTCTAGCGATAGCAATTTCTTGTCTGTAGTAAGAGAAAACTATTATGCTGCTATATATGATTTAAACACAAAGAAACAAGTTAAATTATTTTACAAAAACGACGGAAAAGAAAAATACTGTATGAATTTTCATTTTCTACCAAACATTAATTATTTTCTTGTTTTTTTTGTTGTTTTTGAAGATGTAAATGTTTATGAACTAGAATTGCATAGTTTTGAAAGTAAAATAAAAACATATAATTATCAAGACCAAACAATTGAAAGTTATGGGAATGAAAATAATTGGAGAGTTTTTTATGGCGGTGGCGCAGGCACTTATTATATGTTTAAAAATGATGTAAGTAGTGTTTCTCCAACTTTAATCAATAAAGAAAATATTTCAATAAAAACAAACAATAACTTAATAAGTATAGAATTAAATGATATTAATACAGAACAATTATCAATCATTATTTCAGATTTACTCGGGAAAACTGTTTTTTCTGAAAACATTCAGGTTGACCAATCAAACAATAAAATCCCTATTTATATTAATTTAAATACTGGAACTTATTTATGCAAAGTAATTGCAGACAATAAAGAATATACTCAAAAAATTGAAATTGTGAGGTAAAAGATGAAGAAGTTAGTATGTTTATTCATAATTTTTATTGCATATTTTGCAAATAGTCAGGATTTTGAACCAACACAAACAAAATTTAATTGGGGATATGGTGGCAATGAAACATACCTTTCTGCCGATTCTGCATATTTTAAACAAGATAAATTTTTACGCGGCTGGCACTGGGGTGCTTCAAAGAAAATTAGTCACGCTGTTGGTGTAAATCAAAATGATGCACATAGAACTGTTACGGCTGATAAATTAGACTCAAATTGTCATATAATTTTAAAACCAGATGAATATACTCATGGCAATGAACATAGAATATTGAATGCAAGAGCTATTCAATATGAACCAACCCTTACACTAAATCCAAACAATCCTTCAGAACTAGTAATAAGACAAGGCGATACTACCCGACCTGTTTTTGGATTTTTAAACAGAAGAGGAAGAATCTTAACCGATTCAACTGACCCAAATTTCAACCGTTTAATAATTGATAGTTCAAGTTTAGTGAATCAAGTAATACTTTCAGAGCCATGGCCCAGCAATCAACTTTCATTAGCTTTGATTGGAGAAAAAAGAATTGATTCAATAATGAATACTTTTCTATGCAAATCATTATTCTTTTCAATAAATCTTCGTAGAGCAGGAAGTGAAATGAATAATGATACTGTCTTAAAAATTGAATTGCCATATACATATTTAGTTGATTCAACTTATGTAAACCAATCAAATGATACATCTCATTATAAAGTTTCTCGAAATAGGAATATCCAATTTTGGAATTTACCTTCTCCTGCTCAATATCCTAATGGTACTTACGAATTGACTAATGGAAGAGGTTGTGTAAGAGATACAATTCCTTTAAATATATCCGATGTAAGAGCAATTTTTATTACAAAACAAATGCTACCGCCAAATAATAAAGATATTACTATTTCAGCTTTATTTAGGTGTAATGGTGATATTAGTAGAAACAACCATTTGTTAAAAGATGAAAATGCAGATACATTAGAAATAGACAGCATCAAAATAAAAATCACGTATTTAGGTGGAGGACCACTGATGATAGACTGGGTGCGAATTGAGACACCACACGCGAAAAACTTCCTGTCCGGAAAATTCGATGAACGTTTTTTAAAGAAAGATGATTAATTTGCAACTTTTC
>DAIOVK010000377.1:0-3764 GCA_036759045.1 Kapaibacterium sp. (SeqCode)
TTTAAATGAAGGGTTTCTCGGCTAACGTTTAGCATAGCAGCAGCTTTACTAACGTTACCATTAGTCTTTTCGAGAGTAGCTTCAATTTTTGCCTTGTTAGCAGCAGCTAAGGATTCTTCTAAAGTATCACCTTCCAAAACCACTTCCTGTTTAAGTTCTGCTGGATTTAAGTTTGTATAGCTTGAAAGAGTTTTGTCAATTTCAGAAACTTCAATATAATCGGAGCGTTCAATTTGCAGGACTACTCTGATTAGGTTCATAAGCTGCCTAACGTTTCCGCTCCAATTCTGTTTTTGCAGAAATTCAATTGCCGAAGGAGAAATTACCTTTTCCTGGTGATTATCTTCATTAAATTTAGCAACGTAGTGCTGAACTATTTCCGGTATGTCTTCGCGTCTATCATTCAAATAAGGAATATGAATTTCACATTCTCTTAAACGATGGTAAAGCTGCTCGCGGAATTGAGATTCACGTATAGCAGCAGGTAAATCGCGGTCTGTTGCAGAAATAAATCGAACATCAATAACTTCGCTTTCGATAGAACCGACTTTACGGATAATCTTTTCTTCTACAGGAATAAGTAAATTTGCTTGTAAATCAAGTGACAAAGCTCCAATTTCATCAAGGAAAAGAGTGCCGGAATTAGAACTATGGAAGAGTCCTTTTTTTGTTTCAAAAGCACCGGAAAAAGCACCTTTTATATGACCAAATAGTTCGCTTTGGAAAAGTTCACGTTGAATATTAGGAATATCGCAGTGAATAAAAGGGGATTTTGCTCTACGGCTTGCGGAGTGCAATGCCTTTGCTACTAATTTTTTCCCTGTTCCTGTTGCCCCGGTAATTAAAACATTTAAATCAGTTCTGCCATATTTAATTATATTCAAACCGAGGTCAAGCATAACTTTGCTTTTTCCGATTATACCGTTGTTCGAAAGGAAATTGCGAATTTCTTTAACATCGCCTTCAATTACGAATTGTTCAGCAGCGGTTTTTAATACTTCAAAGAGTTTATCTTTGCTTAAAATACTTTTCTCTATAAAATTGATAGCACCGAGTTTTGTTGCCTGAACTGCGAGTTCTATTGTGCCTTTACCGGAAATCATAATAACTGGCAGTTCAGGATAATTCATTTTTATGTGCCTTAAAACATCTATACCTGTCAAATTTGAGACAGGGGCAAACTCTATATCAAGCAGCACAATTCCAATGCGTCTGTGATACTTATCAAGGTAACTCATAGCTTCTTCAGGGCTTTGAATTGTAAATGGCTCATACCCAAAAGAACTGACTAAATCTGCCATAGTATTGCAGTATTCTGCGTTATCATCAGCTATTAATATTCTCATATTCTTTCACTTTTTCATTAAGGAAGTAATTCATTCTTTTTATACATTCATCTTTGCCAAGCGCCTCCATTGTTTCAAACATACCAGCGCCACTCGACTTGCCCGTAATCATAAGGCGAATCGGATGTATGATTTCTTTTAATTTTATGCTATGTTCTTCATTAAACTCATTAATTTTATCGTGAAGGTATGTATGCGAAAAATCTTCAATACCTTCGAGTTTTTTAACTAATTGCTCTATAAGTGGCTTTGTGTTTTCTTTCCAATGTTTTTTAAAATACTCAAATTCAAATTCTTTTGGAGAATCGAACATATAAGGAGCATTTAAAAATATTTCAGAAATGAAAGTAACTCTTTCTTTGAAAAGATTTACAACCTTTTCTAAATAAGAAATAGGGAAGTGGATATTTCCATTTTTCTTTAAATCATTAGCAAGTAAAGTTGCCAAAGTCTCGTTCGGAAGATTTTTTAAATACTGCTGATTCATCCAATCTAATTTTTGAGTATCGAACACTGCACCGGCTTTATTAACTTTTTCCAAATGAAAGTTTTCAATTAGTTCATACATTGAGAAAATTTCTCTATCAGCTGTAGGATTCCAGCCGAGAAGAGCAACGAAGTTAACGAGAGCATCACGCAAATAACCTTTATCGCGAAAATCTTCTACTGCTACGCTTCCCTGACGTTTGCTCAATTTTGATTTGTCTTTGTTGAGCAGCAAAGGCAGATGAGCAAAAGTTGGAGCATTCCATCCGAATGCCTCATAAAGCAAAACGTGTTTGGGAGTTGATGGTAGCCATTCTTCGCCTCGAATAACGTGAGAAATTTGCATTAAATAATCATCTACAACGTTTGCAAGATGATATGTAGGGTAACCATCAGATTTTAAAAGCACCTGGTCGTCCACTTCATTTGAATTGACTATTACCTCGCCTCTTATTATATCTTTAAACTTAACTAACTTATTTTCAGGCACTTTTAGACGAATAACAAAAGATGCACCGGATTCTAATAAACGATTGGTTTCTTCATCTCCTAAAGTGATTTGGTTTCGCATTTGATTGCGGTTATATTTGAAATCTGCTTTTTGGTCTTGCTGAATTTGGCGGGCTTGCTCAATTTCTTCAGGAGTATCGAAAGCATAGTAAGCATTACCATTTTCGATTAATTTCTTTGAATATTGATTATACAAATCAAGTCGTTCCGATTGAATATAGGGACCAAATCCGCCATCTTTACCGGGACCTTCGTCGTAATCAACGCCAGCCCATTTAAGTGAATCTATTAAATTTTCAATAGCACCTTCTACAAAGCGGGTTTTGTCAGTATCTTCAACTCGAAGGATGAAAGTACCATTATTTTTTTTGGCAAACAAATAATTATATAGTGCTGTTCTTAAACCACCTATATGAAGGTAACCGGTTGGGGAGGGTGCAAATCTTACTCTTACAGACATTTCTTTCCTTTTTGTTTTTTTTATTTTTACAAAAATATGAAATTATCTGTAAATATTGAAATAAAAACTAAATAACTACATCATAGCTTGAATAACTGTCAGTAATGTAGCTTAAATCTATCTGATTATCATTACTAACAAAATAACTTTGTTCACTTTGATTTTCTTCGCTTGTTACATAACCGTCTTTGTCGTAATCTTTAACATTATTATTTGTTATTTCACTTTTATTGGGGTCAATTGGAGATAATTTTCCATCTTTTTCAACAAATCTAACCTTTTTAACCTCCATAGTAGATTTATATTCTTTTTTTTCTGGTTGTTCAAATTTAACTTTTTCAGCTGTTTCTTCGTCATTTATTTCTTTTTTTGCTTCTTTTTTATTTTCGTCATCTTGTAGTTCTTCCTTTCTCATTTCAGCTTTTCTTCTTTCTTTTACAGCACGTTTTGCGATTTCTTTTTTAATTTTTTCCCGTTCTCTGTTGTTGTCAACTTTGCTTTCTCTTGTAGCTTCCTTAGCAACAACTTCAGTGGAATTCATTCTTCTTTGTCTTCCAATAAGATAATTAAGAGAAGCACCATTCATATTAATATTAATCTCTTCAAAGCGAATAGTAGTAAACCTTGCAGAATTAAGGTCGTTTGAAGTTATATTGCTCATTGAACTTGAATTATTTGACATCATTTTATGCTCCTCAATAAATTAATCCAGATTTTCATCATAAGTAATCAATTTATTTAAATCTTACATATTTCTATATAATATATCGGAATAAATTTAATAAACTTGAAGTTGAAGTTCAAAATATAAAACTCTTGTGCTTGACAACTTGAATTTTATATACTATTTGAGTGTCATTGGTAACCCAATTATAAAGAAATACCTTTATTTAAATAGAAATGACATAAGTTTACCCTGTCATTCTGAAGCGGAACGAAGAATCTCACAAGTCATTGTTACC
>DAIOVK010000378.1:0-3752 GCA_036759045.1 Kapaibacterium sp. (SeqCode)
GATGTTTGCTTAAATAATGGTTCTTATACTTACAACCAAAGCACATATTATACAACAAATACATACAATTGTGTTCGTTATGTCAGAAACGACAACGCAACTGTATGTACAGCTCCAAATGCTGCAACTTTATCAATGAATAGGCCGAATATGATGTTCAGTGGCGGTCCAACAGAACCACCACCACCAGCACCAACTTTAGCATTACCTGAAGATGGAGCTACCAACGTCATACTTAATCCAACTTTAACTTGGACAAGCGTAGAAGCAGCAGCAAATTACAGAGTTCAATTAGCAACAAATTCTTCATTTGGGAATTTATTAGTTAATGAACTTACAACTGAAACTAATTACTTAGTCGGCACTAATTTAGAATTCTTAACAGAATACTGGTGGAGAGTAAGGTCAGTTACAACAATGGGTACACAAGGTCCATGGTCAGCAATCTGGTCATTTACAACCCGTCCAAATATTCCCTGGGTAGTTATTGAACAAACTGGAAATGACGCTACAATCGTAGTACAGGTAAATGCTAATTATATGATAGGCGACCGTCCGTTTATGGAAGGTGATGCGATTGGTTTATTCTACCAAAGAACTCCAGACGAATGGTATTGCGCTGGTTATGGTGTTTGGACTGGAAATAACGTTGGTATTACTGTTTGGGGCGATGATGCTCAGACAGCAATTAAAGACGGTTATGAAGTTAATGAACCATATACATTCAGAGTTTGGGACGGACAGGCACTCCTAGAATATAATGCAACTGCTACTTTCATACTCGGCGATAGCTTCTATTCAATCAATGGTTTCTCAATTGTTGGCGCACTTAATGTTATTGTTCCTGAAACTCAAAATGTTACTATGCTTAACGGCTGGAATATGATTTCAAGTTATATTACATTAAATGATAACAATATAGAAAACTTGTTTGCTCCAATAGTAACAAACCTGAATATTTTGAAGAATAATGCAGGTCAAATGTATGCTCCTGCATATAACATTAACACTATTGAACAATGGAATTTATTTGATGGCTACATTGCAAACTTGAATCAACCTTCTCAATTAACATTTACCGGCTTTGCAGTAGCTCCGGAATCAACACCAGTTCCATTAACTTCAGGTTGGAACTTATCACCATATCTGCGTAACAGCTCAATGAATGCTGCTACAGCTTTAGCTTCATTAGGAACCAATCTCGTGATTGCTAAAAACAATGTTGGTGGTGTTTATGTACCATCTTGGGGATTGAACACAATCGGAAATATGAATCCCGGCGAAGCTTACTATTTCAATATTACCAATACTGCAAACTTAACTTATCCGGCTAACGGTGCTGGTAAAGCAGCAGCTGGTATTCTTGAAACTCCAAATCCAAAACATTTAATTCCTTCTGTTAATAGAACTGGCAACTCTGCTACTTTATTAATTCAAATTGAAGGTGCAAATGATGGATGCGAAGTTGGTGTTTATAACATTAATGGCGAGCTAATCGGTAGTGGTTATGTCCAAAATGGCGTTGTTGCTGCTAATATCTGGGGTGATGATAATCAAACTGAAACTCCAGAAGGAGCTGGCAACGGCGAAGTTTTAACTGTAAAATTGTATAATCCAAAGACAAACAATTATACAAACCTGAACTTAACTTCAATTACCGAAACAATAAGCGGACTTGAACTTGATGATGTTGTTTATTCTGAAAATTCAGTATTTATGGCAAAATCCACTGTTTCTGATAATGGAACTGCTTTTATGAATATTCGCAATACTCCAAATCCAGTATCAGGTATAACTTACTTTGATTTCACTTTAGTTAATGACGATAATGCTGAAATCATTATCTACAACATTAGAGGCGAAGAAGTAGCAAGAATAGATAGTAAATATTATAATGCAGGTACTTACAAAGTTAGCTTCGATGCAAGCAACTTGATTACCGGTGCTTATAACGTTGTATTACGTTCTGGCTCAAATTCTGTTTCTACTATGATGATGGTGCAAAAATAAGCATTGCTGATTTATAATATAAGTCCGATATTCGAAAGAATATCGGACTTTTTTTTTTAAATAATAAGTAACATTCAAACAGACAATTACATTGTCATTGGTAAGCAAAAATAAACGAAGACGCTTACTTCTGGGAAAAATGTATATTTTAGGTTTTATATTTCAACAGAAAAATTTGGATATTTTGATAAAGTTCAAAAAAAATAGCTTGATTTTTAGTAATTTTACATTTTTATTAGATTTAAAATGTAAAAATTCTTAAAAAAATAGAAATTATGAACGGAATAAAATTTGAAAGAGCAGCAGAAATACTTAAATGTTGTCAAAATAAGAAAATAGCAGTAATAGGGGATATAATGCTTGACAGGTTTTTCTGGGGTGCTGTATCGCGGGTTTCTCCTGAAGCACCTGTGCCAGTGGTTGATTTAGAGCGTGAAACATATCATCTTGGTGGAGCAGCAAACGTTGCTAATAATTTGAAATCACTTGGTATTGACTCATATCTTTGCGGTATTCTCGGTAATGATGAATCTGGCTTTCTTTTTAAAAAAATTATTGAAGAAAAAGGAATATCGCCAAAAGGACTTTTTTTCGAAGAGGGCAGACCAACTACTGTTAAAACTAGAATTATTGGGAATAATCAGCATATTGCCCGCTTGGACAGAGAAACACGCGATTTAATTAATCCGGAAATTGAAAAGTTTTTTATTGATTTTATTTCTAATCAGGAGAATCTGTCTGGAATTATTTTTGGCGATTATGACAAAGGAGCTATAACACGGAACCTCATTTCTCAGATTATTTCCAATGCAAATAAAAGAAATATTCCAGTGTTCGTTGACCCCAAATTTAAAAATTTCTTTAATTATAAAAATGCAACTGTTTTCAAACCTAACCGTAAAGAAGCAAGTGTTGCATTGAATCTTGACATTAAGACTATTGAAGACGTAAAAGTTGCGGGAAAAAAGCTATTAGATAAAATTGAATGTAAAAATGTATTAATTACTCTCGGTTCAGATGGTATGTTTCTTTTTGAAGGTAACGAAAATATTATGTCGATTCCTACGAAAGCAAGAATGATTTCTGACGTTTCCGGTGCCGGAGATACTACCATTGCAACTTTTGCAGCTGCTATTTCTGGTGGAGCTACTCTTCAGGAAGCTGCAATAATTTCTAATTATGCTGCTGGAGTTGTTTGTGAGGAACCCGGCGTTGTTCCTATTCAAAGAGAGAAACTGCTCAATTCGATTAATAACAGGAAGTAATACTGCCTACCTTATAAAGCAACTTTTTATTAAAATGGAGATAGTATAAGGTTTAGAAAGATTAGATTTTTAACTTACGCAAAGTTTTGGTTATAAGAAAAAGCGATGTCATACTGAAGCGAAGCGATGAATCTCAAGTTCTGTGTTAGCAATGACTTGTGAGATTCTTCGCTGCGCTCAGAATTACAGGGTAAACTTATGTCATTTCCATTTGAAATAAAAGTCTTGTTTTATAAGGGGGTTGCCAATGACATCTTTTACTGTCATTCTGGCGTATGCCAGAATCCATCTTACTTTTTGGTTATTTGTAATTGGTCATTAGTTATTAGTAAAAATACTAATTACTAATAACAAATGACTAATGACCAATAAAAACTATTTTTTAAGATAGATTCTGACATTCGTCAGAATGACACTTTTACTTATGTCATTTCCATTTAAATAAAGGTCTTCCTTCATTTTGGGGTTCGGAATGAC
>DAIOVK010000379.1:0-3740 GCA_036759045.1 Kapaibacterium sp. (SeqCode)
TAAAAGTATGAAATTGAATTTTAGTATTTTTTTCATTTTTTTGAATTGTTTCTAACACATATAAATATAAAAGACGTTTAATTTTCAATAAAATTATTGGAAATTATAAAAATTGTCATTCTGAAGCGAAGCGAAGAATCTCACAAATCATTGCTACCACAGAACTTGAGATTCATCACTTCGAATCGGAATGACAAAATAATTTAATTAATAGAATAACACTTTAGTATTTCATTCCATTTAGTTATATGCTCAACTTTTACTTCAGTTGAAAGCTTTGCATCTTCAATTAGGTTGTTGGTATAATTATCAATAAAACTTTTGTAATTTTCAATAAACCTTAAATAATATTTCAAGCTGTTTATTATTCCATTAGCAATTATTTCAATGTTATATTCTTTTTTTATTTTTAATATTAGTTCATTAACGTAGTTTTCTTCTTCATTTGAGATAAAATTATCTTGATGTGTTGTTAGAATATAATATCTTGTAACTTGTTGATTCTCAATTTTTTTTAAGATATCAAATATCATATATCTATCAATAGCAATATTGTGTTTTATTTCAATTATTTCAAACGGCTTATCCTCATTTGTATATATTTCAATATCTCCATAACTATGCTTATCTGAAGAAGTGTGAACATTTAAAGGAAGTAATTTCTTGTCGTTGTAAGTATTAAATTTTTTAATTAATTCCTGATAAATTGAATAAACAGCAATTACCGGAAGACGGGAACTATGCTTTAATGCGAAGTGTTCTTTCAGCATAGATATAATGATGTTTATATTTAAAATCCCTAATCTTTCAATATTTTGAGATGATGATAAAAAAACTTTATTATCATTTTTAGATAACTGAAATAGTTTGAAAGAAATATAATTTAGCCATATTTTTGGATTTTGATTTTCAAGTTGGACAAAATTAAGAATTTGAAGAAAAGCAGTTTTCAAATCGTCATTTCTAATTTTTAAATTTTTACCTTCAGTTAAACTCCAAAGGATTTTTTCTCTTGTTGCTAATGTTAAAAACGCAGTTTCTTTGTTGGAATATTTTGGAAAATGCTGCTTGAAAAAAGGAGTAGTAAAATGTGTATCTAAATTTCTTGCAGAATAGCCATTTTCAAAATCAATACGGTGTTTACGAATATCCTGATTTGGTTCTAATATTTTTTTTATTAAACTTGTAACTATTGCAGAAACTAAAGATTTATTGCTATCAATGTATTTAATCAAAATATCTACATTTTCAATTACTTCTTTATTGATTTTAGAAATCTTCAATTTTTTTGATTCGTAAAAAGCGTTCTCTAAAACATCTTGAGCTGTCATATAAAAAGCATCTCCATATTTAAATTTTCTATTTCTTCAAGTCGTTTTTTTGCATATTCATTATATTCTTGATTTATTTCAATACCAATATAATTTCTTTTTAATAATTTTGCAGCTACACAAGTTGAACCACTACCGCTAAATGGATCAAGAACCAATGCGTCTTCTTTGGTCAATAATTTAATTAATTGCTGAATAATAAATACAGGGTAAACTGCCGGATGAGGGTTCCCTTTTATGGATTCAACCGGACTTTCTATTATATCCTTTTTTAAAGTTTTTCCATAAATTCTTATTATAGTAAATCCGTTTTTTTCTATTTGTATTTTTCTGCCACCATCTTGCCCTCCAAAAGGTTGAGAATGTATATTTCTTATTTTCATTCTAAAACTATCAAGCTCACCTTTTTTAACTTCTTGAATTACTTTGTCTAACTCTTTTTTTGCATTTATTTTTTCAAGTTCAGATAAATTTGAAGTTTCAATTAATTCATAATATTTTTTACCAATACCGTTTCCATTTCCATTTGTCTTTTTAGCATTAATTTTGATTAAATCTAAATAATCTAAAAAAGCATCTTGATTAAAATAATATTCATTGGACTTTGCAAAGATGAAAAATGGTTCTGTAGATTGAACTAACTTCCTTTTATCTTGACGTGGTGTTGGATTAAGTTTAGACCAGGTAATATTATTTATTAATTTCAAATTAAACTTTTCCTTTATCCCTATAGCAAATTTGTAAGGTATAAGTGAAAGAGAGCCATCTAAATATTTATCGCCAATATTAAAAACTATTGTTCCAGTATTTTTTGTTACTCTTATACATTCTTTAAAAATTGAATACAAATTGTCTAAATACTCATTTTCTGAAATTTCATTCCCTATGCCAATAAAGCCATAATCTCGTTGTTGAAAATATGGAGGCGATGTAATAATTAAATCTACAAAATTTGCAGGAAAATCTTTTAAAACCTCTTTACAATCTCCACTTATTATTGTATTATTACTGATTTCTTTATTCATTAGTATTTTTTAGCATTAATAATTGTTTTTCAACAAATTACAAATTTACTAAAAAACGTTCTTACTACAAAAATGATTAAACGAAAGAAGAATTCTGAAAATTGTGATTCCAAATCCCCTAATCAATCAAGTGCTTTATAAGAATGTTGCCAATAACATCTTTTCTCAGTCATGCTATCAACAAGTTGATAGCATGACTGAAAAGCACTGTTTCGGAATTTCGCTTTTAGTGATGTCATCTCCATTTATATAAAGCATTTGCTTTATAAATGGGTTGCCAATGATATCTTTACTTCTGGCGGTAATTCTGAAGCGAAGCTAAGAATCTCAAACTCTGTGTTAGCAATGACTTGTGAGATTCCTCATTTCATTCCTGAATGACAAGCATTCGAAATAACAAACTACGAGGCATCAGGAGTTCTGAAGTTGAAGATGGTTATAATAAAAATGATTTGCAGTTACGATTATTTTAGAAATTAAGGGGGGGATTGATTTTTAAAAAAGAGATTTTTCGGTAATAAAATATAAATTTTATCTATATCCTTTATTTGATTTTTATTTATTCTGGACAGTAGTGAAAACAAATATATTTTTTTCTTGTTTATTTAAAAAATATTTTGTAATTTAATCTACAATTTAGATAAGAATTAAATATAGTAGCAAAGGAGGAAAATATTCAATAGTTATTTAAGTTTAGGAGTAAAAAATACTGCACGGGTATTCCCGTCAAAGCCAACAATACGCAAGTATAATGGTTCATTAACAAATAGCAGAGTATTAGTTCTTAATCAAGGTTATGAGCCGGTAACTATTTGTAGCACCAAAAAAGCAGTATTACTTCTTTTTCTGACTAAAGCAGAATTAGTAGAGGAAAGAGAAGACAAGTATATTCGCTCTGTTTCACGCTGTTTCCCATTCCCAAGTGTTATTCGCCTGTCTAATTACATCAAAGTACCATATAAAAAAATTGAGCTTTCCCGTAAAAATGTACTTCGCCGAGATGAAAACCGCTGTCAGTATTGTGGAAAAAGAGATATTGAAATGACCATTGACCATATTATTCCAAAATCACGTGGTGGTACTGATTCATGGGAGAACCTTGTTACTGCCTGCAAGCACTGCAATAATAAAAAAGGAAATCGCACTCCTGAAGAAGCTAATATGAAGCTTATCAAAATGCCAAGAAAGCCAAACCATATTCTCTTTATCAGACAAAATGTTGGCAAAATTGAAGATAAATGGAAGCCATTTCTGTTTATGGAATGATTTTTTTAATTTTGCTTTTAAGAATATAATATGTTTTTTTATAAGCTCGAAATTCACTTTATAGAAAGACCTTCACTTAAAAGCAGATGACAAACTACGATGTCATTGGTAATCGCAG
>DAIOVK010000380.1:0-3725 GCA_036759045.1 Kapaibacterium sp. (SeqCode)
GTAATAGTTAAAATTTTGCTAAAAAAACAAAGTTTTTGGGAGTAATAGTATAACTAAAAGCGTCATTATGACGAATGTCAGAATCCATCTTGAAAAATAGTTTTTATAGGTCATTAGTCATTTGTTATTAGTCATTAGTATAATTACTAACAACAAATTACCAATGACCAATGACTAATGACTAAAAAGCAAGATTGATTCTGGCATACGCCAGAATAACAAGTAATGATGTTATTGGTATCGAAGTTGTAATTAAATGTGAATTTTTATTTTTTCTTCAATAAAATAAAGTGCTTAGTTAATTCGTTTTAATTCAACATATATGTATATATTGGAGAAAATTTAATGAAAAATCTCAGTGTAGCTTCAGCTATGGCTGTATTTGTAATTATCTGCTCGTCGGGTATGCTTTTTTCTCAAGATACAACACAAACACAAGAAAGAAGTTTTTATACCAGCAATGTATTTGCCGGCTATGTCTTTGAAGAGGACTCCAGTTCTAAATTAATTGAACTTGGGATGGGAATAAGATATCCAATTAATGATTTCTTTTTCGTGGGACTTGAGCCTACTGTTTGCTTTGCTGTTGATAGCGATTATTTGAATTATTCTGTTTCTTTACCTATTGTTGCTGGTTTTTCCATAGTTAAAAACTGTAAAGTTTCTATGGATTTGCTGGTTGGAGCTGGACCTGTAGCTGCTAAATTTAAAGATGTTGACGATTTACAAAATGGAATTTTAACTAAATCTTTAATTGGCGTTGGCTATGATAGATATTTCATTTATATAAGTGGCAATTTTTCTTTATTTAAAAGTCATACCTTGTCAACAGTAGGACTTGGTTTTCAATATAAGTTTTAGAAAAAATGATTTTTAAAAAGAGTTTTGAAATAAACGCTGCTGATGGGAATCACATCAGTGGCAATTTTTTTTATCAGGAATTTATTGAGAAGAAACCTCTGCTCATCATTTCGCATGGTTTTAAAGCACATAAAGATTGGGGCTTTTTTCCTTATATTGCTCAAAAATTTTGTGATGCGAATTTCCTTGTTATTACATTTAATTTTTCGATGAATGGTTTTGATAATTCTTCAAATTCTTTCATATATGTTGAAAAATTTGCACATAATACTGTAAGCCAAGAAATTCAAGATTTAGAAAATGTAATTGAATTTTTAAATGAAAAAAGCAAATTAAGTTTGTATTTAGATAGATATTGGAATAAAGAACTGCATCTGCTGGGACATTCAAGAGGTGCAGCAATTTCGCTGTTAGTCGTTAAAAGGAATTTGTATAAAGCAAAATTAGCTTTATGGAACTCTATAGCTACTTTTGACAGATGGACAGAAAGACAAAAAGAAATTTGGCAAGAAAAAGGATTTTTAGAATTCAAAGATAATTCACTAAATTTGAATTTGAAAATTGACATAAAATATTTAAAGGATATTCAAAATAATGAATATAATTTAATAAATGCAATTAATTTAATAAACATACCGCTCTTACTTCTTTATTGCGAGCAAGATATGACAGTAAGGAAAAGAGAATTTGAAAATTTGAAAAATTATATAAATTCTAATTTTTCTGAAATAATAAGTATTCCTAATACAGGACACACTTTTGGTGTTAGTGAAAAAATGCAAAAATCTACCGAACAATTGGATTTTGCAATACAAAAAACAATAGAATTTTTCAAAAGAAATGAATGACATATATAAAAACATTGAAATAGATTTACGAGAAGTAAATATCAATGAACTAACTAGCTTGAAAACCAATAATTTGCATTACAGTTTAAATACTATAACTAGATGGCAGTTATTTTTATTTATTTGCTTTCTTTGCAGTAGTTGCGAGTTGATTGTTATAGGAGAAAAGCAGAAAAGTGAACCAGTGCTAGATTATAACAAAAACACACCATTTGGAATAGTTATACGTTTTAAGATGCAATTAGACAGCAATAACGAAAAGTACGCAAGTTTGCTGTTAGCTTCTCCTTTTGGCAAAAAATATAATGCTTTCGAAAGATATGAACTGCAAAGCGAGGTTTCACGTTTTAAAAGACAAATTATAAATAAAAGCATAACTAATTACCAAACTGATACACTTTCTGACAGTAGGTTAAATGTTAAATTGGAATTAGATTATAACCACAACGTATTTTTTTCAACTCAGAAAATAAAAGAAAACTGGTATATAATTGATTTCCAATACCAGTAAGTTAAAAGCTCCTTGCCTTTCGAAGTATTTTATTTCGCAGTCTATTCATTCTGGACGCAGCAAAGAATCTCACAAGTCATTGCCATCAAATAGCTTGAGATTCCTCACTTCGTTTACATGTGACATCTTTGTTTATAATTCAGGCGTATGCCAGAATCTATATTGCTTTTTAGTTATTCGTCATTGGTCATTTGTTGTTAGTAAAATTCTAATGACTAATATCAAATGACTAATTACCTATAAAAACTATTTTTATGATGGATTCTGACATTCTTCAGAATGACTGGAAGATTAACTGATTCAAATAATTATACGATTTCCCTTGAGTTATTAAGTATAAATTTTTCAATTTCAGAAAAGCTATTGAATACCTTGTAGCCATTTACATTTTCTAAATTTCTCTTGTTATTATAGTCTAATCCAATGAAGTTAATACCAATTTTTTTACAAGAAAGATAATCCCAAAAGCCGTCACCAATGTAAGTGATTTTATCAAAGTTAGTTTTTTTATAAAGTATTTTTGATTTTTCTATAGCATTTAAAAGGATTTCAGGTCGCTCATTAGAAATATCAGAATGGGATAATGGAACTTTATTTGTGTCGAAATCAATTAGTTGAAGTTTGAAAATTGCAGATTCATACCAGCATCCTGTGGCTATACTAACAGCAAAGTTATTTTCTAAAAGTTTATTAATAAGATTAGTTGCACCGGGAATTTCAATTTTGTTTTCATCTATTTTTTTTAAGTTATTATCAAGTAATTTTAAAAAATAAATTTTTGTTTTTCTTAATTCACTTTCAGAAATTTCTTTATTAAATAATTGTCTGTAAAGTGAAGAAAAAAGTCCGGAGTCGGTTCCGCTTGCCTCTTGTTTTAGTAAATCCCAGTTTATTTGATTTCTATTAATACCATATAGTTCCTCAAAAGTCTGCTGAAAGCAATTGTCATCAATATCTACTGTATTTGTGATTGTCCCGTCAATATCAAAAATATATAAATCCATATTAACCTCGTAAAATGAACAAAATGCAATTTAGTTCAGAAAAATTAAACAAGAATAAAGTTAAAATTAAGTTTTGATTAATTAAAATTTGTTTTTGAAATATTTTACTTGATTTTCCTATATTGTTATTTGGAAAGTTTTAAAACCCTCGTTCTAAGCATCAGAGAAGAATCCAGAGAAAAAGATGTATTACTTGGCTGCAGAACTCCTGACCCCTCATAGTTTGTTATTTCGTAATAAATATATTTATTAAGTTTATAATTACATAGCGATAAACACATAACTCCCAAATTTATTTGCGAATTATTCTAATTATTAATGTAACTAAATAATTTATTATGGAGATTAACTACGAAATTATTTTTTACAAGGCAAACCTATTAACTCCTTTATTTTCATTTTGGAATCATGAATTCTGAACTTAAATCACTTATCACTAATCACTTATCACTTATCATTATTTATAAGTCTAAATACAAGCTGAAGCGATGTAGAGTTGCA
>DAIOVK010000381.1:0-3722 GCA_036759045.1 Kapaibacterium sp. (SeqCode)
TATTGTCTAATTCAGTTAAGCTGTGCATTAAGTCAATAGAAGCCGGGTAGCTTGCATTAACCTGGTAGTCATATCCTGCAGCATTGGGGTCTATAGAATATACAATACCTCCGTCATTTGCTCCTCCATAAATTGTAATACCATACATCCTGTTATTATATAAAGTCAGGTGGGATTGGCTCATCTGTCCGTTAGAGCCATCAAAAGTATAAACAACAGAATAAGTATTTGTTAAAATATCATAATTAAAAATACCGCCATAGCTTGGAGAACCCGAAGGTCCCATTTCGCAGGTTCCCCATAATTTATTGTTGTAATAAAGTAAGCTATTGTGAGGATAGTAAATATTATTAGGATAAGTAAAATTCTTTAAAACAGTAAATTCTGGAGTGTAAGGCGGACCATTATAAGGATTAATTCTAAAAAGTGTGCCTCTGCGGCTTGTACCTGCTGAACCACCATAATATGTAGTTCCATATAAAAAACCGTTTGCTTCAATTAAGCTACCTAAAGGCCGGTGAGGAGAAACGGGATTTAGCTCTTCCTCTGGGAATTGGAACAGCACAACATAATCAGTGCCATCAGGCAAACAGGAATAAATTATTCCACCTCCACCAGTCGGAGCATAAGTTCCTCCATACATTGTCATCCCATATATTCTTCCGTTGAAAAAATATGGGTCATTTGTTTCACATGGCGACCACCCATCGCCAAAAGGACCTTCATAATCCCAGTTAAAGCTATGCAAAACGCTCATAGCTGGTTGCGATTGTGCTATTTGAACTCCTATAAAAAATAAAAATAGCATCGAAGAAAGGTATAAGAATTTTTTCATAAATTATTCCTTACATAGTTAATAATAAACCATTATTTTAATTTAAAAAAAAAATTTGATAATAAAAAAAAAAATAAAAAAAAAGTTAATAATAATGAAAATAAATAATTTTTATTATTATGAAAAAATGTGTATTTTTGTAATCTATGTTGGTAAAGTTATAAATTTTAAAAAGAATTATGATAACAAAAGAAACAAAAAAAGAATTAGTTGAACGCTTTACAAATGGTTCAACAGACACTGGCAAGCCAGAAGTGCAGGTAGCAATATTTACTACCCGGATAAACGATTTAACTAAGCACTTGGAATCACACAAGAAAGACCATCATACCCGTCGTGGCTTAATTCAATTGGTAAACAAAAGAAGAAAGCTTTTAGACTATTTAGCAAAGAAAGATATAACCCGCTATCGTAAAGTGATATCTGACTTGTCATTAAGAAAATAAACCAAGGAAAAAATGTATAAAGCTTCAATTGATTTCGAAGGACGCGAGTACTCCATCGAAACGGGTAGATTAGCCAAATTCGCAAATGGCAGTATTATGGTGCGTTGTGGGGATACTATGGTCTTAGTTACTGCCGTAGCTTCAAACAAAGCAAACGACGATTTAGACTATTTGCCACTACAGGTAGAATATAGAGAAAAAGCTGCTGCTGCAGGGAAATTCCCCGGTGGTTTTTTAAAACGTGAAGGAAGACCAAGCGACCATGAAGTTTTGAATGCCCGTTTGATTGACAGACCTATCCGTCCGCTTATTCCAAGTTCATGGCATTTTGAAACCCAAATCATTGCTACTGTTTTTTCAGCCGACCCAGAAGTTGAAGCTGATACTTTAGCTGCTGTCGGTGCCTCCGCTGCTTTGCTAATTTCTGATATTCCTTTCAGCGGACCTATTTCAGAAGTAAAAGTTGGCAGAATTGACGGCGAGTTTATTGCAAATCCTTCGCATGAGCAGTTGAAAATTTCTGATATAGATATTACCGTTGCCGGAACTGATTCTTCAATCGTTATGGTCGAAGGCGAAAGTAAGGAAATTTCTGAAGAAACTTTCGTTGAAGCTCTCCTTTTTGCTCATAATAAAATTAAAGAACTTAACGGTTTGCAAAAACAGCTTTATGAGCAAATTCATATCGAAAAAAGAGAATTTGCGGAATTTACTCCTCCAGAGGTTTTAGTCAATTTTATTAAAGAATTTACTTTTTCTGATGTGCAAAGCTATATTCACACTGTTTCTACTAAAGAAGAGCGAACCAAATTTAGAGCTGAAATAGTTGAAAAAACTTTAGAAAAAGTTAAAGAAGAATTTGCAGAAAAAGAAGAATTTCTTGATTTTAATTTTGAAAAATATTCAGAAGAAATTTTGCATGACCTCGAAAAAGAGCAAATGCGAAATATGATTTTAGATGAAAAAATTAGATTAGACGGCAGAGGACTTAAGGATATTCGCAAAATTACCTGCGAAATCGGTGTTCTTCCAAGAGCACATGGCTCTGCTCTTTTCACAAGAGGCGAAACCCAAAGTTTAACAACAACTACTCTCGGAACAAAACACGACGAGCAGATGATTGATGGCTTAAAGCCCACCTATACAAACAAATTTTTACTCCATTATAACTTTCCGCCATTTTGCACCGGCGAAGTAGGAAGAGTTACAGGAGTTGGAAGAAGAGAAATTGGACACGGCAATTTAGCTGAACGTGCATTGAAATCAATGATGCCCGAAACTGAAGATTTTCCATATACAATTAGAGTTGTTTCCGATATTTTAGAATCAAACGGCTCTTCATCAATGGCAACTGTTTGCGCCGGCTGTCTTTCACTTTTAGATGCCGGTGTTCCTATGAAAAAACCCGTTGCAGGTATTGCAATGGGACTTATTAAAGAAGATGACAGAGTTGCAGTGCTTTCTGACATTCTCGGAGACGAAGACCACCTCGGTGATATGGACTTCAAAGTTACCGGAACAGCTGACGGAATAACCGCCTGCCAAATGGATATTAAAATTGAAGGTCTTTCAGTTGATATTATGCAATCGGCTCTTGAACAAGCTAAAGCTGGTAGAATGCACATCCTTTCAATTATGAATGAAACCATTTCTGTGCCACGCGAAGAGCTATCCAAATTTGCTCCGAGATTTACAATCATAAAGATACCTCAAGACCAAATTGGAGCAGTTATTGGCTCTGGTGGCGAAACTATACGCGGTATTGTTAAAGAATCCGGTGCTGATGTTGATATTTCTGATGATGGAACTGTAACCATTGCTGCAACTTGCCAGGATGCAAGCGACGAAGCAGTCCGAATGATTGAAAATGCTATTAAGCGTCCAGAAGAGGGTCAGGTTTATCTCGGCACAATTAAAGAAATTAAAGAAGGCATTGGTGCTATTATTGAATTCCTTCCTAAAAAACAAGGACTCTTGCATATTTCTCAAATTTCACACGCTAGAACTGAAAATGTTTCCGATGAACTTTCTGTTGGCGATAAATTAGAAATTAAATTAATTGAAGTTACAAGAGACGGAAAATTCAGATTAAGCAGAAAAGCTCTACTTCCCCGACCTGATGGAATGCCACAGGAGGAACACGATTCAAGACCACGTCACGATAATTCTCATCAGGGAAAACGACCAGACAACAGATATTCAAAACCAAGAAGATAATGATAATTATTAATTATTAATTATTAATTATTAATGATAAGTAGTGATAAATAAACGAATAAACAAATAAATAAGAAAGCCATTTTATTGAAAAATAGAATGGCTTTTTTATTAGAAAATCTTATAATACTAAACCACTTACTAATAGAACAAAATCATAATGTCATTCCGAACCCCCCAAGAAAAATGAGAATTTTTTTTTAAATGGAAATGACATAAGGACT
>DAIOVK010000382.1:0-3689 GCA_036759045.1 Kapaibacterium sp. (SeqCode)
AGCGAGTTTATTGGATATTGATACTTCTGAAATAAGTAAGCAAATACAAAAGTATGCAAAAGAATCGCGATACAAACCAATCAAGATGTTTAAAGATGTCGGTATTGAAAAAGCTGCTCTTGTTGAAGAATATAGCGATATGCTGATTGACGTCCAAATTGTAGTAGAATCCAAACGGCTTTATCACGATAATATTACTATGTCGCACTCTCTTGGTTATGCCCGACAGGTTTCTGAAAATGAGTTGGAAGGATTAAAAAAAGATGGGTATCGCCCAGGCGATTTAATTGGGAAAACCGGAATTGAGAAATACTATGAAAACTATTTAAAAGGTGTTAAAGGAATTAAGTATGTTGCTGTTAATCCTTTAGGGAAAAAGATTTCGAGTTTTAATGGCGGGCAGGACGATAAATTAGTAAGCAACGGATACGATTTATATTTAACAATAGACAGGCGATTACAGGAAACAGCAGAAGCACTTCTTTCTGACAAAAGAGGAGCTGTGGTTGCTATTGACCCAAGAGACGGTGGAATACTTGCAATCGCAAGCAAGCCGGATTTTAATTTATTAGATTTTGCAGGTAAAGTATCTCCAGAAGTTTATAGCAGATTGAGCAACGACCCTGGAAAACCACTTTATAGTCGCGCTACAATGTCTGCATACCCTCCCGGCTCTACTTGGAAAATGCTTGTAGGACTTGCCGGACTTCAGGAAGGGAAAATATCACTAAATTCAGCACTTTCCTGCCCCGGCTCTTTTCAATATGGTGGTAGGTCTTATGGCTGCCATGGCGCTCACGGTTCAGTGAATGTTCGTAGAGCTGTTCAGGCATCCTGTAATGTTTTCTTTTATCGCTTAGCACTCAATCTTGGTATGCATAATATCCAAAAATATGCTCAAATGTTCGGATTTGGTGATGTTACTGGCGTTGATATTGCAGAAGAAAAAAAAGGATTTTTCCCTACAGTTAAATGGCTACAAAAAAAATTCGGCAAAGGTGCTGAACGTGGAGGACGGCTCGTTAATTATGGCATTGGACAAGGCGAAATAAACGTTACTCCGCTCCAAATGGCTAATTATGTGGCTACTATTGCCAATAAAGGAGTTATGCGTCAACCCCACATTTTACATTCTTACTACAATAATATAACTAACAGACAGGAATATCCAAAGTTTTTAACAAAAGTACTGCCAATAGATAAATCAAATTTTGAAATTATCCAACAAGGTATGTTTGACGTAGTCAACGTTCCGGGTGGAACGGCAAATAATGCTAAAATTATTGGAAAGAATGTTTGCGGAAAAACCGGGACTGCACAAAATCCTCACGGAAGAGACCACTCTTGGTTTGTTTGCTTTGCTCCGAAAGAAAATCCAACAATTGCTATTGCTGTTATTGTGGAAAATGCTGGTTTCGGCTCAACTGTTGCTGCTCCAATCGCAAGAGATGTCTTATTCAGGTATTTTTATCCTGATTCTATTATTAAACCACCAACAGCAGATACTCTTTCTTTTGCGGATTAATAATAATCTGAATAAAAAAAGGTATTCCGTAAAAGTAATGGAATACCTCAAAAACTAAAATACTATGTTAGAATTTGTATAAATAACAAATTATTGTCCAATAAATGCTTTATATTGCTCTGCATTCATCAAAGAATCAAGTTCAGAAGCATTTTCGATTTCAATTTTTATCAACCAGCCATCGCCATAAGGGTCTTGATTTACAACTTCGGGATTGTTGTTAATATCTCGATTAACCTGGATTACTTTACCTGAGCAAGGGGCTAATATATCTGCAACTGTCTTTACTGCTTCAATTGTTCCAAAGCTTTCATCTTTTTTTATTTCTACTAAATCTTCTGCAATATCAACATATACTACATCGCCAAGCTCACCTTGAGCATGGTCGGTAACGCCGATTGTACCGATGTTACCTTCAGTTTTTACCCATTCATGGTCATTTGTGTACTTTAAATTTTCAGGAATATTCATTGTATTATCCATTAAAAATTAAAAAAAATATTTGTATTTTTTCATTATATCAAATTTATACAATTTTTTGTTTATTTTGTAATAAAAATTTATTTTTATGAAAAATACTTGCAATTTTATGTTTCTTACGACTTAATGAAAAGAACTACTTTGTGAATACTAGTGTAATATCCCTTTGAAAACCTGACTGTACTATCTTGTCATTCCAAACTCCCTTATAAAATAAGTGCTTTATTTAAATGGAGATGACATATTTTCACTCTGTCATTCCGAAACGAAGTGAGGAATCTCACAAGTCATTGTTACCACATAGCTTGAGATTCTTCACTTAGTTCAGAATGACAGTATTATGTGATGTCATCTCCATTTAAATGAAGCACTTACTTTATAAGGGAGTTTGAAATGACCGCATATATTGCTAAGGTTGTTGTCGGTTCGGTATTAATAATATCTACGGATTCTGATTAGCATCAGATTGACAGATTAATAATTTTGTATTCTAAATGTATATTTTCTTTTGCTATATTCTGTAATTTTAAAGTAAAGCTAAAAATAAGTGAATTTTTTTAAAGTAGTATTAGATTTAATAATTGAAAAAATGTAACTTTTAATTGCTAATTGTTATTTAATTTTGTAATTAATTAATTGAAAAGTTACTAACATTATTATATGAAACTTTAAAAATTGAAAAAAATCTTTATAATTGAAATATAGATAGTTTTCTGAAATGTAAAAAAATGAAAACAAATTCAAAAATATCAATATCACACTGTTTAGTACTGATAATGCTACCACTTGCAATAGCAAATATTTTTTTAAGTGGAAAGCTAACTCAGGAGTTTGCACTAATTCCAATAAAAGTAATTAATTATTTGGAATTGTGGCGACTTATTACTTTTCCTTTCAGTGGTGGTTCAATAGAAACTATAGTCCTTTTTGCTCTTACTTTTTACTTCGTTGCTCCAAAATTAGAACAAATATTGAATAAATCACTTTATTTGCTTCTTCTCTTTCTTCTAATTTGCTTGCAGGGAACACTACAAACTTTAATATTCTGGAAATCCGAATTAGCTTTTGCCGGTGCAGGTGGAATATCATTTTTTGTATTGACACTTTACGCTCTATTGAACCTCAATAAATCAATTACTTTCTGGAGATATCGTCCAATTAATTCATTGCTTGTTTCTTTTGTTTTTACTTTTATTTGGGTAATTGGTTTGCTAATTCACACTTCTTTTAGTTTTCAAAAGGAAGTGTATATTACTAATTTTCCGGATTTGGCATTTGGTTTGCTTTCAGGTGCTTTAACTTACATTCAAATAATTTTTGCAAAAAAAGTAGTTTCTGAAGATAGTAAAAGGCAAGAGCCAGTGCCTAACTTCATTCCACCACCGCCTACGGCAAAAGAAGAAGAAATGGATTATGCTTTAGTTGACAAAGAAGGAAAAAGTGAGCAGAATGCTTTACCGAAATATGATTTATCAGCTTATGACACTCAGGAAATGGTTTTTACTGAAGACAGATTAAATCAAATCCTTGATAAAATCAACGAGCAAGGAAAAAGTTCTTTAACACTTTCAGAAATAATATATTTAAAAGAATATTCAAAAACAATATAATTATAAAATGGAGACAAAATGACAAAACAAGAATATCTCAATCCCAAAAAGACAATAGAACATTTCGACATAAC
>DAIOVK010000383.1:0-3675 GCA_036759045.1 Kapaibacterium sp. (SeqCode)
TTAAAAAGAAAATTCTTCTCCCCCCTTTGAAAAAGGGGGGTAGGGGGGATTTCTTCAATTCTATTTTCATAAGACCTTATTAATATATGTCATCTCCATTTATATAAAGGTCTTCCTTAATCAGGGGGTTCGTAAAGTACACAGTTTTCTTTAAAAAAAAAAATGTCTTGACGGCAAATATTAAACTATTATTTGCAACGAACAAGACATTTTCTTATAAAAAAATTACCTTAATTTGAAATTTATAGGAATACTAACCCAGCATCCAATAGGTTGTTTATTTTGGATAGCGGGAGTAAAAGTAGTTTTCATAATAGCATCAATAGCAGCTTGATTTAGCATTTGAGAAGCAGTCATTTGCACTTCTGTTTTAACAGGTTTGCCGTGTTTGTCAACATAAACCCTGATAATAACTCTTCCTTCAATACCTGCCTGACGAGCCATATCCGGATATACTACTCTCTTTTGCAGTTCTGCTAAATCCACTCCGGGTTCTTTTTCCACTGGAATAAATTGCTTGGAATCCGGAATATCTTCAACGGGAGCAACGATTTTTTCCTGTTTCAAATCCTCAACGTTAAAATCCGGTGCCTGATTAATATCAACAGTACCAGTTTCGTGAAGGGCACTTTGGATGTCTTTCACTTCGGCAAATTCGGCAAGGTCTTCAGTAATATCTGCGTCTGGAATAGGTACTGGCGTACCGGCTCTTGCTTCCATACCATAATTAACTATTTGCGTAGCATCAGGTGGTGGAGCTGCTTCTTCAGTTTCACTATCATCAGTAGGAGGTTGAATTAAGTCAAGTTTACTGACAACAGGCGGACCTATTACATTATTGCTGTTAGAACTCGTAATAGCCATAACAATATTAATAATAAGTAACAAGATAACAACTATCATTGTAATGATAAATGAGCGCCAGGTGTTTCTGCGAATCAATTCCTTTATTTCAATTGCACCATAAGAGGATTGAACAGGAATTGCAATAGATACATTATTGGATGACATCTTTACTTACTCCTTCCACTCCGGTATTTGTTAATTGTTTTTTATCATCTTCATTTAAAACTGAGATAGTGAATTTGCGCTTTCTTTGCACTGGAACAGATTGTCCTTGTTCATTCACTTCAGTTTCTTTCGATAATTCTTCAATAATAGACATTTCTGCAATATTTAACTGGTCAAGTACGGAAACCATTAAATCGTATTTTGCTTTTTCATCTATTTTGAATAGAGTAATCATTCTATTTTTAACATTTGGTTTCAAGTTTTGTTCAAAAGCCAAATATTTGATACTATCAATTTTAATAAGTTGAGGTCTGTTAGTATTAGTTGGGTCTTTTTCAATATCAATAGTACCAACATACCAGTAAGTTCTTCCATCTTCGAGCAAACAAATAGTAAGCAATTCAGAAGCTTTAACCTCAACTTGTGCGTATATTTCAGGTGGAATACGCATTTCCATTACTTGTGGCTTAAGCATTGTTGTTGTAAATAAAAAGAACATCAGCAATAAAAAAGTAATATCCACAAGTGGCGTCATATCTACGTGGAAACCAAGACGCTTCTTCTTCTTTCGATTAGTCTTCTTGCCCTTTTTTACTGATTCAGGGCGACCTAATGCACCACCTCCAGCCATATTATATCTCCTTTATAATCTATTATTATGACACTAAAAAAAATAAATAGTTACACATTTTTTTACTCACTTGTTCTTTTTTGTGTAACATAATTAAACACACGCTGATTGTTCTTATTCATAATATTAATTACAGTGTTGATGTATTTAAAATTAACATCTTTGTCAGCATCAATAGCAAATATTGCATTACGATTAACAGCTTTAGTTGCTTTAATCAAATGGCTTAGCATAATAGTATCTACTCTTACTAACATTTCTACCTGTAATGTTTTACGCAATTCTTCCGGTAAGTCTGGATAAGTATCTCTAATAGTATCTCTATCAGAAGTATTAGTCCAGCCGAAATAATAAGCAGTATCGGTTGGATTCTTATCGTCAATATCAATGTTTATGAGTGCTAAATCTTTTTCTGGAAGCTTAGCAGTATCTGCAGATGCAAAAGGCCTGGCAATTGTAAACTGCTGGTCAGCTTCGGCTTCACTTTTAAATTTAGTCGTAAACATCAAAAAAACTAAAAGCAGGAATGTGATATCGACTAGTGGTGTCATATCAATCACAAAGCCCATCCTTTTTTTTCTAATTTTTGGCACGGGCATACCCTCCTTTTAATGTTTTACATGAACAGTAAATATTTGTGTAACGTTTAAGATTGCTTCGTCAATCATATAAACATAGTTATCGACTTTTGTTGAGAAGAAATTATAGGCAACAATAGAAATAATAGCACCAGCCAAACCGCCGGCAGTATTATAAAGAGCTTCAGAAATACCAACAGCAAGAGTTGCTGCGTCAACAGTACCAGTGCCACCGAAAGCGGCGAAAGCACGAATCATACCGACTGTTGTTCCAAGAAGACCGAATAAAACGGAAATTGAAGCGATTGTAGAAAGAATAACCAAGTTCTTTTCGAGAAGTGGTGTTTCAAGATTTGTAGCTTCGTCAACTGCCCTTTGAACTTCAGACATTTTCTTCTCTTTGTCTAATTCTTTGTCATCTTTTACATCTTTAAACCTTTCGATAGAAGCTCTCAAAATGTTTGCTAAGCTTCCACGTTGCTTTTCACATTCTTTCAATGCATCATCGTAATTCCCCTTAACTAAACTATCAATGGTCTTTTTGATATACATTGAAATGTCGCCTTTACCTTTTGCTTTATTTATTGATAATTGTCTTTCAATAGAAAATGTAACTGCTACGATAATTAAACTCATCAAGATTGCAACAATAGGTCCACCTGTATAAATCATACCTACAATATTGCCTGGCTGCGGTTCTTTACGCAATTCTCCATCAATAAAGTTATCCGGATTACCGAAATAGAATGAATAAATAGCGTATGATATTACTAATGCAAGAACTATCACGATGATATTAAATAAGTTTTTCATATAACCTCTTAATTTTTAAAATATTTATTTTGAAATTGTTTATTTTGAAATTGTTTTAATTGCTTCGTCTATTGATGCGAATATTGGAAATACTAATGTTAGCTTGGTAATAACAAAAATATTTTCAATAGATTTGCTTACATTACAAAGGACGATTTGTCCGTTTCGTTTGGCGAAATTCGCATGAGCAGCGATTAACACTCCCAAAGCAGTAGAGTTCAAATAAGTTGTCTTTTCCAAATCAACAATTAATCTACTCTCATTCTTTTGAGCTATTTCTGTTAGTGTTGCTCGCAAATGGTCTGTTTCTTCGCCTCCGACGAACTGACCCTTGAGGTGAAGGATTGCTCCACCAATTTGTTCTTCTAATTTTACTTGAGACATATATCACCTTTATAATAATATATTAAAATTTCAACATTCATAGATTTCAAAAATAAAAAAAAATTTAATTTCTTTTTAGTTTTTTTTACTTAATTTTTTGTAATTTAAATAAAATTGATGATTAATCCATATTGTTTAATTTATTAATCTCATACATTCTACTCTTGAAAACAAGGCAGAAATCACATTAAAAACTTTAGCCATTTGACCAAAATGTTGTTCGTATGACTTTGTTTTTTCTATAGACAAAAAAACTCA
>DAIOVK010000384.1:0-3670 GCA_036759045.1 Kapaibacterium sp. (SeqCode)
AAATCATGGAAACCTTGGCAAGCCGGAATTGCGATAGGAATTATTGCTATGTTAGCTTGGTTGTCTTCGTTGCCTGTAGGTCGTAACTATCCGCTAGGAGTAACTCATGGGCTAAATCATACATACTACGCTATTATTGACAATAATGTAAAGTTTATCTATGAAAAACCAGAACAAGCAAAACAAATTGCCCTTAACTCAAGTAATCAGAAATCTATTTCTAATGCTCTATCTACTGTAAAAGACGAAAAAACAGAATCAAAACCTAAAAAGCTAAATGTATGGCTAATCTTTCTTTCAATCGGGCTTATGCTTGGTGCTTTTGTTTCTGGAAAAATGTCTGGACAGACAAAGCTTTTACCTAAAGAACCATCTCAAACACTTATTGCAATTATTGGCGGTCTTTTAATAGGGATAGGCGCTGCAATAAGCACTGGTTGTATAATAGGAAATATCTTGTCGGCATGGGCTATGCTTAGCGTTGGTATGTTTATTTTTGGAATTGCAACACTACTTGCGAACTGGGCAACAACTTATTTCTATTTAATGGGCGGTAGCTTATTTAGAAAGTAGATTTTTTTTATTTGCTTTTATTATTATTTTTATTTAATTTCGCTGTTGAACGAAATGAGATTTTAAAAGTATGAATAAATTAATAAATATATTTAAGGCACTTTCAGACAAAAACAGATTGAGAATCCTGCTTATGCTTAGCAGGAAAAAACTTTGTGTCTGCGAAATTCAGGCAATTCTTGGCGTTACAGTTTCTACTGTTTCCAAACACTTATCAATTTTAAAAGAAATCGGTTTAATTTTTGACGAAAAAGACGGTAAATGGATAAATTACACATTGAATAAAAATTCCAAAGACGCAGTTTTAATACAGTTATTGCTTCTCATTCAGTTTTATATAAGTGAAGATGAATTAGTAAAATCAGATTTAAAAAAAGTTGAAAATATTTGTAGAAATAAGTTAAGTAGCATTTAATTTTTGAAATTATATTTCGTTGTTTATCTAAATATTGTTATTTAAGGAAAATATGAAAATTTTAATATTATGCACAGGAAATTCCTGTAGAAGTCAAATGGCAGAAGGTATAATAAAATCTTTCGATAATACCTTAGAAATATTTTCTGCAGGAACAAATCCAGCTTTTGAAGTGCATCCATTTGCAATCAAGGTAATGAATGAGGTTGGTATTGATATTAGTAATAATCTACCTAAGCCGGTTACTGAATTTGTTAATCAAGAATTTGATTATGTGATAACAGTTTGTGATGACGCAAATGAGAATTGTCCAGTTTTTACAGGTAAAGTGAAAAAAAGATTGCACTTTGGTTTTAATGACCCTGTAAAAGCAATTGGTACTGAAGAAGAAGTTCTATATATTTTTAGAAAAATTAGAGATGAAATATTTAATAAGTTTAAAGAATTTTATAAAAATGAAATTAAATTAAAAAGTATAGGGTTTGTTGGTGGTGGCAGAGTTGCTAAAATTCTTATCAATGCTATTAACAACTCAGAAATATCAGTAGATAAAATTAATGTTAGCGATATAAATTCTGAAATCCTAAATTCATTAAAATCTTCTTATTCACACGTTAATATTTTTCACAATGAATATACTGAAACTTTAAATTCAGATTATATTTTTATTGCATTACACCCACCAGTCTTTCTTGAATTTTTAAAGAATAATAAATCCTTGATAAATTCATCTTCAGTAATTATTTCTTTAGCACCAAAGATAAAAATAGATAAAATACTGGAATGCTTTAGTGATAAAATGAAAATTGTAAGAATGAATCCTAACTCTCCTTCATATATTGGGAAAGGGTATTGCCCTGTTGTATTTTCAAATGATTTTCCTCTAGATGAATTAAAAAAATTAAATGAATTGTTCACTGTTTTTGGAGAATGTCCTGAAGTTGATGAAGATAAATTAGAAGCATTTGCTATTATAACAGCAATGGGTCCTACATATTTATCTTTTCAAATATATGAGCTTATGAATCTTGCTGATTCTTTTGGACTATCAAAAAATGAAATCAAATCTGGAATTTCTTCAATGCTTCACGGATTAACCGACTTGATTTTTGAAAGTAACTTAATAAAAAATGAAGTTTTAGATTTAATACCAGTAAAACCAATGGAACAATTTGAAAATGAAATAATAAGTAATTATCAAAATGTTCTTACCAATTTATATTCAAAATTAAAATCCTAATTATTAATTAAATTAAACAAATTATGACAAGCAGCGGAATAATTAATAATAAAAATGTATTTTATTTGATAAACTACAAAATTATTTATTTAATGTTAATTGCAGTTTTATTTATTACTTTTTCAAATAATTTATTTTCACAAAGTAAAGATATTCCTTCTGTTAGTATAAAGAATATAAAAGGTGAAACTATTGATACAAAAAATTTTGAAAATGGAGAGAATCCATTCCTTGTAGTTTTCTTTGGTTCCTGTTGTAGTCCAAGTTTGAGAGCCATAGAAAATTTAAGTGAAAATTATGATTTGTGGATAGAAAAATATAATCTAAAAATATTTTTGATAAGTATTGATGATACGAGAAGTAGTAAAAAAGTAGCTCCTTTAGCAAAAGGAAGAGGATGGAAATTTGAAATTTACCTTGATGAAAATAGTGATTTTAAAAGAGCTATGAATGTAAATAACAAACCACATTATATTTTATTCAATGGAAAAAAAGAGAAAATTTGGCAAAAAGTTGGTTTCATTGATGGTATCGAACAAGAAATTAACAACGAATTAGAAAAATTTAAATAAATGTTGCTAATAAAATTACCATAGCAATGGTTACTCACAGTCCACAAGCAGCAGAATATGGAAATAAACACCTTCATTTGATTGATGGAAAGATTGTAAATTATTAAAATTTAATTAATCGGAGAAAAATATGAATACCAATAATTGTTGTTCAAGCAATGAAAAATTTACTACTACAACTGAAAATTTTGAATTTATCAAGTTAGAAAAAACGAAAAAGGTTTGTCCTTTATGTGAAGATTTTTCAAAGAAGCAAATGGAAAAACAATATCCAATTGCTGTTATTTCATGTGAAGGAGCTTGCTTAAGAGGTGAGGTTTCCCGTCAGGCAGCAAATTTGATATGCTATTCCTTAATGCCTGATAAAACCTCAAGAATATGTCTCGGTGGTGCTTTTACAAAAGATGGCGGTCAAAGAGAACTTGTGAAGACTTCTCAAAGAGTGATTGCTTTAGAAGGTTGTTTTATTAATTGTTCTTCAAGAATGATGAAAGGAGTTATTGATGGCTTAGAACCAGAAATCATTCAAGTTGATAAATTATATGAATTTAATACTGATTTATTTGCAATAAATGAAGTAGAAGAAAAAGAAATTAAAGAATTCGCAGCTATTGCAGCAGATAAAATTGTTAAAATTGTTAATAGCTAATTTCAATTTCATAAGTTGTAACCGTACTTTAATTCAAGTAAAAATTTAAAATATTTAATCTAAAGTTAGAATATTCTTAATTTGAATTCTCTAATACAGAATTCCTGATGCCTCGTAGTTTGTTATTTCGCAGTCTTGTCATTTCGTACCCCCATATTAAGTAAGTGCTTTATTTAAATGGAGATGACATCACTAAAAGTGTAATTCCGAAACAGTGCTTT
>DAIOVK010000385.1:0-3668 GCA_036759045.1 Kapaibacterium sp. (SeqCode)
AATTAACTCCGATAACCGATTCTCGCTGGTTACTTAATTGCTCTGTAATTAATTCCGTAGTTTTCAATCCATTTGTAGCTTCTTTGCTAATATTTCCAATTTTACCAAGAAATCCAGAATAAAATTGAGATGGGGTAGAGCCGTTTAAAAAATATTTGTCATTTGCTAAATTTGAAATACTTAATGCAATTTCATTATTGCCCGGCTCTCCAACACCAGATGAAAGAGGTATGTCTCGCGGCTTTCCAGCTATATCAGATGATATTTTTATGTTGGCAGCAGTTACCCGCCCAACTATTGGTTCGAAGAAGTTGCGTGCCGGTGCATTTGAACCTGTGTCGTCTAAACCATATCCCGTTATTGAAATCGAATTTACTTTTGTTGCAATTGCATTTGCAAAATCATCAAGTTGCTTAAAAACGGAGAATCCATCGCTCGTTTCATTATCGTCTAATGTAACATTATACATTTTAATTTGTGACGATAACTCTCCAGACTGTGGATTAATAGTTCCAATTACATTTCCGGAACCATCTAATTTTTGAATTGATAAAGTTCTTTCATTTGTATTTGGATTTACGGTTTCGTTAAGTTTTAATGTATTGTAAGAATTATTTGTAACAACATTTATTCCATTGATAAAAACATTAACGGCGCCATTTTCATTTTGAGTAACGTTGGTTCCTGTAATTTCAGCAAGAGCTTCCAATTTCAGCTCGCGTTCATCAATTAGGGATTGTGCCTGCTCGCCTCCAAGTGAGGTAGAATTTACAATACTTTGGTTTAAACCGGCAATTTCAGTTATTAACTGGTTGGCTTGAGTAATGTTTGTAGAAATTAAAGTATTAACATCAGCACGGAGATTTGTTAAGTTTTCAGAAGTAGAATTAAATCTATCAACAAGAGATTGGGTAACCTGTAATAAATTTTCACGTAGCCCAACATCTTCAGGATTTAATGAAACTACTTCAAACGCATTAAAAAACTCAGTAACTACTTCGTTTATTCCGTTTTCAGATGGCTCTGCTAGTAGTGATTCAATTCTTTGAAAAAGCGTTTCATCACTTTCATAACTTGACTGTCTGGAAATCGACTTACGAATTTCGCTGTCGTAAAATTCTTCTCTGTATGATTTAATAGCATCGACAACTACCCCCGTACCGAGAAAAGAACCATTAACAGGTTTCGTTTCGGATAAAGAGGCACTACGTCTTGAATAGCCCGGAGTATTTACATTAGATACATTGTTACTTGTAACGTCTAATCCGAATTTTTGGGCTAATAATGCTCTTTTTCCTATTTCTATTGTTGAAAAATAGGACATAATAAATCCAATTATTGATTGTTAATATCTTCTAACTTTTTTGAAATAATGTTAATTGCAGGGCAATCGTCTGCAATTAAGTCATTTACAGAATTAATTTGCTCAATTATATCTTTTGTATAAGCATACTTGAGCGTTTCTGCAAGTGAAAGATAAGTCCTACAGTCTTCTAAAACGCTGTTAGCCATAATAAGAAAGCGAATTTTATCGTATTTTCTTGCATTTTCATTTAAACCCAATTCAATATACTTAGGTACACTATCGGCACTTTTTCTTAATTTTTCAGCAATTTGATAAATCTGACCATTTGGAATTTTCTGGGTAATTAAATTTATAGAAGAAACCAATTCCTGGGTTTTTTCCTTTATTTTGTCATTATTGAAACCTGAATCCTTCATAAAAACCTCTTTTATTTATATTTTTACATTACATACGACATTATTTCCATTAGTAAAAATGGAAAGGATTTCTCTAACACTAGCGCGCCCGCGATTGGCAAGCAATCTGTTAGTAGTATTTGTTTGTTGCAACTTATTAACGAGTTCCCTTAAGTTTTTTCTAATTGTTCGAACCTCATTAATTTCATCTTTATTTAAGCGACTTTCGAGTGAAGTAAGTTTTAAACTTGCTGCTTCTGCTTTTGAGATTTTTAACCAAGCCGTTAATAAATTGATTCTTTGCTCTTCTGCCTCGCGAAGTCCTTTGGCTAATGCAGCTTGATATGTTGTAATATCTTCTAGATTAACCATATCTAATTTTACAAGTGCTTTCTGCAGGCGTTGCGCCAGGTCAACCATTTCACTTAGCAACATCTGTTCGTGTTTTAAATATGTGAATAAATTAGATAGCATAACAGCTCCGTTTAAATCATTTCTTCATTTTTATATAAATTATAATATTGTTCTACTTTTTTAACATAATTTTGCGTCTCTTTAAAAGGTGGAATACCGCCGTATTTGTCCACATTCCCAGAACCAGCATTGTAGCTTGCAAGTGCTAATTGTATGTTTCCATCATACTTATTTAACATCTGACTTAAATATTTTGTCCCACCCATTATGTTTTGAACTGGGTCATAAGAATTGTTTACACCTAAATCTTTCGCCGTTCCGTCCATTAACTGCATTAAGCCCTTTGCTCCTGCCGAAGATACTGCATTGCTTTTTCCGGCTGATTCTACTGTAATCACTGCCTTAATTAATTCTTCGGACACTTTGTATTTTTCTGAAGCAGATTTTATTATTTCATCGTAACTGCTTAATCTATCTTGAACTCTTTCAATGAAATTTCCATTTGGATTTATATTCTCTCTTCTTGAAAATATATTCTTTAAATTTGAATCACTGCTTATCGTTTCAATATTTTTATTTTCACTTGTAATTGTCTTGAGTTTATCACCGCCTGTTAGCTGCGAATATATCATCTCTGCAATTCCAACACCTGTTCCAGTTTTAGAAATCTGGTCTGCAAAGAGTAAATCGGTATAGCTTTCTAAAGTATCTGCTCCAAACCCATCGGATTCATCTTTAAATTCGCCGAGCATAGCAGATTTCATTTCTTTGAGCATCATACTAACAAAAATGGACTCGAAGCCGCGAGATGCTTTTTCAATATCTTTTCTTTGCTCATCGGTTAATGCACCACTTGAAGAACGGCTGCCAACCAAATTTTGTAAGCTGGTCATCTTTTCTTGAAGTGAAGCACCACTCGAAATAGCATTTTGTATGTTTGATGTTTCGTCCATTTTCCTTCTTTATTGAATTACTAATTCACCCTGTAAAGCACCGGCTTCTTTAAGTGCCTGAAAAATTGAAATTAAATCTCTTGGGCTAACCTTTAATTGATTTAAGGCATTTGCCATATCAGTAACAGTCGCACCACTAACAACAAGTGCAGTAGCTGGATTTAGCTGTTCCTGAGTGGTAATAGTTGCACTTTCAGCTGGCTGAGTTGGTCTAAGAGTAAAAGGTGCCGGTTGTGGAACGATTACCTGACGCTGTATTGATATTTCCAAGCCGCTGTGGGCGACAACAGCCGGAAGAAGCTCTACATTTCCACCTACGACAATTGTCCCGGTTCTTTCATTTATTACAACTCTTGCAACAGGGTCAGCAGTAACATTAAGCAATTCTATTTGCGAAATTGTAGCCACAAGTTGTTGCTGAGTTATATTTGCCGGAATTTGCACCTGAATACTTGCTGCATCAACTGCAGTTGCTGCATTTTGCAAACCGGCTAAACCATTTATTGCTGTTGCAACCCTCGTTGCAGTTGTGAAATCCGGCTCTCGAAGAACGACACGCAGGATTTGATTTTCCAAAAGCTGGCCTTGAACTTCTGTTTC
>DAIOVK010000386.1:0-3650 GCA_036759045.1 Kapaibacterium sp. (SeqCode)
CTGAATGTAAGTTCTTATCTGTTATACTATCTTGTTTTACCCAGTTATCGCCACCATCTGTAGTTTTTAGTAAAGTACCTTCAAAACCAACAGCATAACCTAAATTTTCATTTAGAAAATAAATGTCATTCAAAGCTTTTGTTGTATTTGAAATTTGCTCAAACCAGCTATTACCAGCATCAGTTGTTTTAATAATATTTCCTTTATTGCTTGAAATCCAGCCAGTAGTTGAATTTATAAAAAAGATTTTGTTTAAAGTAGTATCAAGTCCGCTGTTTACACTATACCAATTTTTTCCACCATTTGTTGTTTTAAAAATATTGCTATCAATTCCAACAGCTAAGCAGTTTTCTTCATCAATAGGAAAAATATTTGTAAAATCAATTTTAAACATAGTTTTTAAAAAAACCCAGTTATTACCTCCGTCTGTAGTTTTGAGTATTGTTCCAACATCACCGCAAGCATAAGCTATATTTTTACTTGCGTATTTAACAGATGTTAAAAAATTTCCCTGGGGTTTTGGGCTTTGCCATTCCCAGTCGCATTCTTCTGAATATAAAATATTTGAAATTAATAAAAAGAAAAGAATTAATTTTTTCATAGCAGCTCCGTGTTTGGTTATTTGGTTATTTACTTTAAACTTTCGTAAAGCTCAGAGAAACTTTACGAAAGTATATAGGTCAGATGTCCAACATCTTCGAAGATGTTGGACATCTTTGTTTGTCCTTCTGGCGTATGCCAGAATCCATCTTTGCAAGTCATACTATCAGCAAGCTGATAGCTTGACTTTATTTCCAGTCATGCCATCATAAAGTTGATTGTATGACTTTGATGTTACTTTCAATGCTCAATTAAATCAACTTTCCTAGTTGTTTTAATTATTTTAAGATACAACTACTTAGATTACCACTTAGTCATTCTGACGAATGTCAGAATCTATCTTTATAGTTGTTTTTTTAAGATGGATTCTGGCATACGCCAGAATGACACTTATATTTTATTCTCGTATATATAATAACATTAATCACTTTCACCAACTAGGAAAGTTGAGTATTAATCCACCATTAACATCCGAAATTTATGACTTCTTCCAGCTCTTATAGATACTATATATCCTCCTCTTGGAATACCTGCAACTGAAAATTTCAGAGTGGCTTTCATATTGTAACTATCGTAAATCAAATCTTCTTTAATATTTTTTACTTCCATTACCATTACATTAAACAATCTTGCATCAAGTTGTTCAACAACGGAATTATCTAAAAAGAATTCAATAGTAACATATTGAGTGGCTGGATTGGGATAAAGATTAAACAGCCATACATCAGGCAAACCGTTGATTGAAAAATCTCCTTGTTCAACTACTCCAGTAGTTGTATCCGGATTAAAAATATAAATTCCATAATTGTTTACCCCAAATCCATAATAATAGCTTTGTGCTGCAATCCAAAGTTTATTATTTTGTGTACATTCAATAAGTGATTTATAACACCAATCGTCCACTGCTGTTGAAAACTTAGGTGTTTCAATTAATGACCAGTTCGCGGAAGAGTCTAATTTGTATAAATTGCAGGTCATTGCGCCAATTAACCAGATATTGTCTGAACTATCAACGCATAACCAACTTGAACTTAAATCTTCATGTGTACCAGAATACCATTCAATATCGTGCATATATTTATCAGTTTTAAAATTCTCTCCATCATAAATATATAAATATGAGTTTGTGTTTAAGGCATACATTGTATTTTTTGAATCGAAAACTACATTTTTTAAATATCCATAGCCATGTTCGGGAAAGTCATAAGTCGAAAATTGACTAATCTGAACATCATTTTCATAAATAAATACTGAATCTCCAAAGCAACACCATATTTTATTCTTTCTGTCAAAATAAAATCTATCTATTTGCCTGTCAAACATTGTTTCAAGACGATTATTCTTATATTTACATAAGGCATAATAGTTAAAATATGTTGTATCATTATTAGAAGCAACGAATTGAGCTAATAACCAAACATCTCCGTTTTTATCAATCTTAATATCAAAAGTCTTTTGGCTTGTTCTGTCTATTTGAAAATATTTTTTGCGAATATTATCATAGTATTGTGTAAAATTAATGATGGTATCTGATTTTATTTGCAAAATACTATTTCCAATACTAAGCCAAATATTATTTCCATTATCAATAGCAAGGTAATACACATTCGAGTTTTTATGCTCTTTGTAAATAGTATCTTTATTTGTATTATTTACCAATAAATCTCTTCTTGATTTATAAAACCACTTTTTTTTACATTGGTTATAAATCATTAGCAAGGTATCAGAGTTAACTCTAAAAAAATATGTCGAATCTCCTCTTATAAACATTTGTTTGTAATTCATTTTCCCATAGCTTTCAAAGGTTTCATTATAAATAAGAAAATCTTCTTTATAAAGAAAGTCCCATGTTTGTGAAAAAAGTTCTGAAGAAAATAAAATTAGAAAAAGTATAATTAGTTTTTTCATAATGTTAGAATTTAGAATATCCGATATTTAAAAATATCGGATATTTATAAAAAAAACGAATTATTGACAACTTGATTGACATGGATATTTGCAAGGTTCACCAATAGGGAAACCATTCCTGATTAATCGATATACTTTTTGTCCATTAATAACTTCAAAACAATAATATATTGTTTCATTGCAAGCCCTTGGTTTTCCATCTTTGCATTCTTCTGTTTTCATATGGTAGTATCCTTTAGAATAATACCAGCCATTATAACATATATTATCGCTAATATTTAATAAGCACATTCCTCCTGGGCAAGGAGGGATTGAATCTTCAAAAAAATTCTGATTGTCAAGATAAGCACCAATTTGCAATAAAATTTGGTCTGTTACTGCTTGTGAATTATCTTCAAAGTCTTCAGGTGTGCAAGGTGCTCTAACTGCTAAATCAGTCATTGTTATACAATGGTAGCCATTTGAAATGCCATAACAATACATATATACATAAACACATCCATTGTATGTAATTGTTCCAGCTCCAGATGTCCACCCAGCAGGGCATGCATTCACCACCACATTAGCAAATACTATTGCTAAAGCCGCAACTAGAAGAAAAATTTTCTTTTTCATAAAATTTTCCGTAATTTAGTTTAACAATTGTTGATTGTTGCATCCTCCGCAAAAAAGGTATCGGAATTCCTAGCGGAGGATGTTTTTTTTATTATTATATCTTGCCTTTCCGCTTAACTTTGCTCATTTTATTTTTCATTCAGGATTAGGTGCTAAACAAAAGCCAAAACTTACTCACTTAAGCCAAGATATTTTTTTCTCTATTTTTTTCCTATTTTTTTCATTATTATTTCTTAATAGCAACTTAATAATTTTTATTATAATATGCAAGCAAAATTTTATTTTTTTTTTTTGATAAATTTGTTTTTGAACATATATCTGAAATGGAATATATTTAAACTTTATTTTTAGTTGCTAAATTAGAGTTGTAGTGGGTTTTTAAGAATGAGTAAAATAAAAGAATTGCAAAAAAGTAGATTTTTTAAGTTATACTATCAACTTGTTGATAGTATGACTTTTACAAAGATTAAATTGCGGTCCCGAGAGGACTCGAACCTCCGACACCCAGTTTAGGAAACTGGTGTTCT
>DAIOVK010000387.1:0-3632 GCA_036759045.1 Kapaibacterium sp. (SeqCode)
CTATTAGCAAACTAAAAAACTTGTTTAGTTTCATTTCTAAACTCCAAATTAATTAAAAAAAATTATTTTTGAGAACATTTTTTAGAATAAATTTAGTTCATTTACCGACTCTGCAATTTTTAAACTGATATTTTGAGCCGGTCAAAAAACATCATATTTAAAATTTGCATAAATGAACTATTACAAATTTATAAAAAAAAAAAAAATAAAAACCAAATATTATTTTCACTTTTTTTGATTATGAATAAAAATTAATTTGTTATTCATTTCCCATTCACTTTACCAAGTTAAACTTGGGAAGGAGAAACAGAGAAAGAAAGATTAACTCCACCTCCAAGTCATAGCTGACGTTCTTTTTTTTACTATAATTCCAATTCCCCTCTTGAGAGGGGACAAAGGGGTGTGTTCTTTCTTACTTGTTGCATCTGAAGCAATATTAAGGAGATATATTTTATAAGCATATTTTTTCTTTTTATTCAGAAAGAATTTATTTAATAAGGAAAAAAGAACACACCCCTGCCCCTCTCAAGAGGGGAATAAGAAAAGTGGATTCAAAGAACGTATCAGCCCTAACCTCCCAGGTGGAGTTCATCTGAAAAAAGAAAATCCAAAAAAATTTAAAATTCCTGTAACTCTCATTATTGATTTACGTAATAATGAATAATTATTAATAATCAATAATGGAGAGACTATGAAAAAGCTTCTTATCCCACTTCTCATTATCGTCTTCTTTGGTAATGTATTATTTTCTCAAACTAAAGACTGCAAAAGCAATCAAATTATTCCTACCGATAAAACAATAAGAATCGGCTATCTTGATAACGGTTTAAAATACTATATCAAAAAGAATGTAAAACCGGAAAAAAGAGCACATTTGCGTTTGGTAGTTAAAACAGGTGCAATTCAGGAAGATGATGACCAAAATGGCTTGGCTCACTTTTGCGAACACATGGCTTTCAATGGAACAAAGAATTATCCTAAAAATGAATTACTCGACTTCCTACAAAAATCCGGTATGGAATTCGGAGCTGATATTAACGCAAGCACCGGACTTGAGGTAACGCAATACGAACTGCCAATTCCCTGTGAAGATGAAAAATTTCTTGAAAAGTGCTTTGAAATATTAGAAGACTGGGCGCATAACGTTACTTATGATAATGCTCAAATTGATGGGGAACGTGGTGTTTTGGTGTCTGAATGGAGACAAAGAAATTCACCAAATTTCCGGGTCCGAACAAAACTTGCAGAATATATTTATAAAGATTCAAAATATGCAAAAAGGAACATCATTGGCGATACAGGAATACTCAAGCATTTTGATTATGATGTAATTAAAAGATTTTATCGCGATTGGTATCGTCCGGATTTAATGGCTGTTATTGCAGTTGGCGATTTCGATGTTGATAAAGTAGAAAGTTTAATAAAGAAATATTTCAATCGCATTCCGAAAGCAAAAAATCCAAGGGAACATAAAATATTTGATATTCCAAATAATAAGGAATTAATTGTTGGCAGTGAAACAGATAAAGAATTATCAACAGAACAAGCTAGCATTTTAATTAAATTAAATGAATACAACAAATTGACTTATGGTGGCTACTATGAAACTTTAAAGAGAAATCTTTACGATGCAATGTTTGCTTCCCGAATAAATGAAATTTTGCAAAAGCCGAATCCACCCTTTGTAAATGCTTTCGCCGGAGAAGGTTCCTACCAGTCAGATAGAAGAGTTTATAGTATGAACATCATTGCTAAGCAAGGGCAAATCAAATCCGGTTTAGATGCTATGCTTACTGAAGCTATTAGAGTATTAAAGTATGGCTTTACCCAATCTGAACTTGACAGAGCAAAAAGCGATATGTTCGCAACTTATCAAAAATATTTCAATGAAAGAAATACTACTGTTCACTCTTCTTATGTTTCTGAATTTACAAATGCTTTTACATCTGACGTAAGTATTCCCGGAATTGAAAACGAATTTGAATACGTAAAATCTTGTGTTCCAAATATTTCTTTAAATGAAGTAAATGATTTGGCAAAGCTTTATTTAAAAAAAGAAAACTGGGTAATAACATATTCGGCACCTGAAGCAAATGCTGCTGGCTTACCTTCAAATAAAGAAATCAAAGAATTGTGGGCAGCGTCATTTGATAAGAATGTAGAACCATACAAAGATGTAGCGTCAGAAAAATCACTCTTTAGTAAAAAAGTAAAAGATGGCTCAATTGTTGATGAAAAGTTTGATAAAGAACTAAATACTCATTTCCTTACTCTTTCAAACGGGGCAAAGGTAATACTGAAGCCAACAAATTTCAAGGAAAAGGATATTGTTTTCGAAGCATTTAGTCAGGGCGGCCTTTCTTTATGCGATGATAAAGATTATGTTTCCGGTATTTTATCAACTACTTTCATCGGCAACGCCGGGCTTGGTGAGTTCGACCTTCCAACACTACAAAAGAAACTTTCCGGAAAAATAATCAGAGTGTTTCCATACATTGACGATTTGTATGAAGGACTTAAAGGAAACTGCTCAACGGCTGATTTTGAAACATTAATGCAAATGGTTAATCTTTATTTTTCAGAACCAAGGAATGATAAAGATGCCTACGAAACTCTTCTTTCAAGAATCAAATCCGCTGTTGCAAATCGTGGGAATTCAAGCGATGAAGTTTTTAAAGATTCTGTGGCAGTCATTTCAAACAACAGGCATTTCAGAAGAAGACCTATTACAAGCGATGTTTTAAATGAAGTCAATTTAGATAATGCTTTCAATATTTATAAGAACAGATTTGCAAATTCCGGCGATTTTACTTTCGTTTTCGTTGGAGATTTCAATCTTGAAGAAGCAAAAATGTTTGTTAAGAAATATATTGCGAGTTTACCTTCTGAAAAGAATAATGAAAAATGGGAAGACAGGAAAATTGGAACACCTCACAAATCAATTACAAATACTTTCAAAAAAGGCAATGAAGAAAGGGCTCACGTTAGGTTAATTATTCCGGGCGAGCTGCAATGGTCTGAAGAAAATCAATGCAAAATGAACTCAATTTCCAATATTATCCAAATCAAAATGATTGAAACAGTTAGGGAAGAGAAAGCCGGCATTTATTCACCCGGAGTTTGGGTAGAACTCAATAAATATCCATTACCGGATTTCAGCATTAATATTGATTTTGTTTGCGAGCCGAAAAGAGTTGACGAGTTAATTGATGCTACTTTAAAAATTGTAAAGGATTTACAAAACAAAGTTGACGAAACCGATTTGGAAAAAGTTGTTTCTGCTGATATTAAAAACTACGAAGTTTATATGAAAAACAACAATTTCTGGGTTAGCAATCTTGTTAATTATATGAAAAATGATGATAATTTAAAAGATATTGTAAAATATGAAGATTATTTGAAGCAGTTAAATACAAAATCTGTTCAGGATTGTGCTAAAAATATGATAAACCTAAACAGAATAATTAGGGTTGTAAATCTTCCAGAAACGTATTGATAAAGTTCAAAGTCATACTATCAGCAAGCTGATAGCATGACTGAAAACAGTCTGTCATTCTGGCGTATGCCAGAATCCATCTTGAAAAAGCAAGTGAGCTTGCTCACTTGTTGGTTACATTTGGGCAAGCCCAAAT
>DAIOVK010000388.1:0-3630 GCA_036759045.1 Kapaibacterium sp. (SeqCode)
CTTAAGACGTATATACCCTATTTTTATTGTTTTTTTTATGAATAATATAGGTTAGAAACTTGTTGCCAAAATATAAAGATAAAAATATATTTGGTGCAGTTGGATACATCACAGAAGAAGGAGCCAGCACAGTATTTGCCCAAAAGAAAGGATTATACGTAATCAGAGCCACTGGCGATAGTTCCAGCATAATCAACGAAGAGGATTTTAAGCCAAAATGCTGGTGATTTCCTTTAAATTTTCAGCAGTTACCGCTTCGGCTACAACGGAATGGAGCGGAACGACGAAGTAAAAGATTTTCAAACTTACCAAGTTTTGAAAAGCTTGGTAAGTTTTATGTTTAACCGTGAAAATCTCCTTCCCAAGTTGCACTTGGGAAGGCAACTATCACAGAAACAATGCTTTGACTTTCGATTCATATAAAAAAAAAGGAAAGCACAGCTTTAAAGAAAATTCCATTCCCAAATGCAACAAGGAAAGGAGATGAAAACCATAAACCAATAACCATAAACCATAAACCACAAACCACAAACCACAAACCAATAACATTTCCAATTAAACCAATCGCAAATTCTTTATGAATACTAAAGATTTTAGCTTATTTTTGTATGAATGAAAAATAGAATTTAAGAATAGTAGAAAACATAAATGACAATATTTTCCTGTAATAATTTATCAAAACAATTCGACATAGGGGTTTTATTCGATAGCATTTCTTTTGGATTGGAGCAAGGTGAAAAGCTCGGAGTAATCGGTAAAAATGGTGCTGGCAAAACTACTCTGCTGAATATAATCGCAAATACTGAATTTCCCGATGAAGGAAATGTAATTTTCAATAACAGCGTTCATTTTGAATATTTAAGTCAGGAACCCGATTTTGAAAAAGACGAAATCACTCTTGACTGCGTAATGAATGCTAAACCGGAACTAAATGCTTTCCTTGAAGAATATCACTCGCTTTGCAATAAACTTAAATCTCATTTTGACGAAAAAATTTCTCACAGAGTTCAGGAACTTACTACTATTCTCGATTCAAAAAACGCATGGCAGCTCGAAACAGAAGCAAAAATTATATTGAGCAAATTAGGCATTGAAGAATTAAATAAGCCGATTAGCCAGCTTTCTGGCGGATTGAAGAAGCGTGTTGCTTTAGCCCGTGCCTTGCTTTCAAATCCGGATTTACTTATTTTAGACGAGCCGACCAACCATTTAGATGCCGATTCAGTGCAATGGCTGCAAGACCGGCTCTCTGCTTCCGGAAATTCGCTCCTGTTCGTTACTCACGACAGATATTTTCTTGATGCAGTCGCTAATCGTATTTTAGAAATTGACAGAAAAAAAGTTTTTTCCTATCCCGGAAATTTTGAAAAGTATTTAGAAAGGAAGGAAGCCTTTCTTTCTTCTCAGGAATCTACTGTAATCCACACCATTAGCCGTTTACGTCAGGAATTAGCTTGGCTGCAAAAAGGAGCAAAAGCGCGCCGTTCAAAGCAGAAAAGCCGTGTGGACTGGGTTGAAAAATTGAAAAATGAAGTTGTCAGACCAAAACTAAAAGACATCAAAATTGAGCTTGGAAAAACTTTCATTGGCAGTCGGATAATAGATGCCATGAATATTTCAAAAGAAATCGGAGGGAAACTGCTTTTTCAAAACTTTACTTACATTGCAAAACCGGGTGACAAAATCGGAATAATCGGACCTAACGGAAGTGGAAAATCAACTTTGCTCAACGTTTTAATCGGGCGAATTAAGTCAGATTCAGGAACAATAAAAATCGGAACGAACTCAAATATAGGATATTTCACTCAGGACATAACAAATTTAAAGGAAAGCGATTCCGTTATTGGCTCGTTAAGAGAAGTTGCTGAATACATTGACGTTGGAGTAGGTCGGGATAGGTTTTTGACTGCAAAGGATTTGCTGGAGCGTTTTCAGTTTCCAAATAAGCAGCACACAGCTTTAATTGGCACTCTTTCCGGTGGGGAAAAACGGCGGCTTGCCCTTCTCAAAGTGCTTATGGCGAATCCAAATGTGATTTTGCTCGACGAACCGACTAACGATTTCGATATTCAAACTCTCAATGCCCTTGAAGAATACCTCGAAGATTTTTACGGCACTTTGCTAATCGTTTCTCACGACAGGTCTTTTCTCGACAAAACCGTTTCAAATATATGGTCTTTCGATGGTAAAGGAAATATAAAAGAATATCCCGGCAATTATTCTGATTATTTAGAAAAGAAAGAACAGGAGCAGAAGCAGAAAAAAATTGATGCAAGGGAAAATGATTCCCAAAACAAAACAAAATATTCTAATCCAAACCAGAAGAAAAGATTATCTTATATCGAAGAAAGAGAATTCAAGAAGCTCGAAAAGGAAATCCAGGAAATTGAAAACAAGCTAAACGAGCTAAATGAGAAAATCCATTCAGGAGCGGTTAGTGATTACAGGGAACTCGAAAGCATCGGAATAAATATTACAGAATTAGAACAGGTTTTAGAACAAAAAACAGAGCGTTGGTTCGAACTTGGGGAAAAAATTGGGTAGGTTTTTTGTGGCTATTCATAAAAAGATATTCCATATTTAAGAAAATATGGAATATCTACTATAAAGAAAAAAATTTGAATAGCCATGAGCTTTAGCTCGTGGAATGGGAATAAATCCTCGTAATGTTTCTCTTAATTATTTTTTCCACTATCTAAAGATAGTGGCTATTCATAAAAAATAGATTTATTCTCATTCCAAAGTTCAACTTGAGAAAGAAAAAAATTGTTGAGACACAGCATGCTGTATCTCAACCTAATTTTAGAGTTGCTGTCATAGGATAACTATTAAAAAACAAAAGCCATTCCGCAGATAGAATGGCTTTTAAAAAATGTGTGAAGTTTTTTCTTTTTCAATATTAAGAAAATTTGTAATTACTATTTTACTTAACTATCAGACAAGTGGGTCAATTTTCTTTAATGTTTCCATATTCTCAATTCTTTTCCAGTTTTCTTCGATTTCAACTTTGTGGATAGTAGCCCATTCCACAACAAGTCCTAATACACGTGCCGGCAATTTTCCTTCTATAATTGAAAAATCAGATATTTTTATTTCTGCATTATATTCATTATAAGTAGCATGAAAATGAGGTGGTAAATGCTCATCATAGAACATTGAGATTATTATTCCAAAAAATCTGCTAATTTGTGGCATTTAATTCCTTCCAATTTTCTGATAAACTGAATTTGGACAAAGTTCTATTTCTTCATTCCAGGCAATTGCATAAGTTTCAGAATTTATATATACTTTGTCAAATATTCCTTCTTTATTCCATTCATTAAAAATTCCTTTGTTCTTTAAATTTGATAAATCGACAAAACCTTCTTTGCCATCATCAAATGCAACCCATATCTTGTATGGCTCTATTGCTTTCACTTTGATTGGAATTGCAAACATCTTTTTTCTTTAATATTTTATTAGTTTTTCACCTTAAATTTCTAACTTCTAAAATAAGAATAATTCGTTAGAAAAAAAAACAAAAAGACGACTATAAAAATCTAATTCCCCTAGTACTTAAATTGCCAGTATTCTTTAAAAGGATTATATTGTAGAAATACCAATTCGTTCAATGAAAGAATTCAACAGTTT
>DAIOVK010000389.1:0-3630 GCA_036759045.1 Kapaibacterium sp. (SeqCode)
AAAAAGAAGACAATATGTATGTAAGCATTTGTCCGGAACTAGATATTGCAAGTCAAGGTTATTCTATTGAAGAAGCAAAAATGAATCTTAAAGAAGCAATTGAACTTTTTTTAGAAACTGCTTCACAACAAGAAATATTAGATAGAGCACTAAACGAGTTTTATTTAACATCATTAGAGGTTCAGCTTGCCTAAATATAAAGTATTTACTGCAAATGAATTAATAAAATTACTTAAATTTTATGGTTTTGAAGTTGTAAGAACAAAAGGTAGTCATTCAATTTTACAAAAGAATGAGAATAATTCAACAATAACTTTACCAGTACCACTACACAAAGAGATAAAAATTGGAACCTTAACTTCAATAATTAGACAGTCGAAATTACCAAAAGAAATTTTTGAAGTATTGAATTAATTCATCGGTAAGGAAAAAGACAAAGAAAGCAACTACGCCGACCACGGTGTCCGCAAATACGACGATGAACTCGGGCGTTTCACCAGCATAGACCCGCTGTGGGAGGGTTTGGTAAGATGTCCTACATTTTCGAGATGTTGGACATCTGGATAATATGAATTAATATTAAAAAAATTCGAATTAATTTTTAATTTGATTTTTAACTTATTTCTTATTATTTTAAATTTTAAATAAATGTTTTATTTAAATGAAAAATATTCAAGATAAAGTAAACTATTGGCTGGAACTTGCTGAATACGATATTTCAACAGTAAAATCCTTATTCCGTTCAAAAAAATTTCTTTATGTTGCTTTTTTTTGCCATCTCACAATTGAAAAATCATTAAAAGCATTTTATTGGAAAAAATTGGAAAACGAACCTCCTTATACACATAATTTACTAATATTATCAACAAAATCAGAAATTGATAAAATTTTGTTGCCAAAGCATAAAAGTCTAATCAATAAGCTAATGCCACTAAATATTGAAGCAAGATACCCAAGCAATAAAGATGAATTATTTAAAATCCTTACATTTGATTACGTTAAATCATTAGTTAAAGAAACCGAAAGCTTATACAAATGGATAAAGAAACAAATAGAATTATAAAGGAATTTTTAAAAGAAGCTAGAAATATTCTTAGTTTCAAATATGCAATAGTTTATGGCTCTTATGCGAGAAAGACAAATAAAGAAAATAGCGATATAGATATTGCATTTGTTACTGATGATAATTCAATCAACACAATTGATATTTCGACAAAGTTATTTTCCAAATTATGGGAAATAGACACACGAATTGAACCGATAATATTAAAAGAATCTGATGATAGCAGCGGTTTTTTAGATTCAATAAAAAGCTATGGAATCATTTTAAATTAATTGTTTTTTTAATTCTAAATTAATCGGGAAGGAAAAAGACAAAGAAAGCAACTATGCAGACCACGGTGTCCGCAAATACGATGATGAAATTGGGCGTTTCACCAGCATAGACTCGCTGTGGGAGGGTTTGAAGCAAGGAAAGATGGACTCCACGCTTGGAAAGTGGAGTCCATCTACCTTTCAAATGCAAAGTAGAAAGAAAATGCAAAACTCTTTATCCCGATAGGGATTAAATTATACTTCTTTTGTCTTTGAATTGTGATATGTATGATGAAGATGATTAAGAAAAAATCATATAAATCATAGTTCAAAAAACATTTGTATCTTCTTCCCAAATTGAACTTGGGAAGGAAATATTGATTTAATTTGTAATGAAAAAATATATTGATAGCCACCAATCCAAATCATTAATTATTTGTGGATTTATATCTCTATTTGATAATGAATTAGAAAGTAATAGCAATTTATTTTTATCAAAATAACCGCATTGATTTGCATAATTGGAATTAATTGAATCCAGAATGTAAGGAGTTAAAGTTAAAATTAGATTTTTTTGTTTTTCATAGTTTAGTTGATTGATGTTTTTGTTTTTGAATAAATACTTTGAAATAATCTGATTAATAGCGTTAAATTTATAAGAATAAGTAAAATCATTCTTTGCTAAATGGAATTTTCGCAATTCAGGGAAATTATTCTTTAGTATTTTCTTCAACATTCTGCCATTTCTTCTATATTTAATATCAACATTTAAGAGATTTTTTAAAAGAATATTTTGAATATAAGGCATTAAAGTAATAAGTTTTGTATCTAAATATGTCTGCTCTGGACTATAAAAATTTGCTAATCTTGTCTTAATAGAAAACACATCTATAAAATTATCTACTCCAATTTCTTCTTTATAAGTATTATTTTCAAAGTACTCTTTTATTTGCTCAATAGCACCATTATACATTATATTATTTATATCACTGCTGAAAAAATCTGCTTTGTTATTCCTTAAATATTTAAAAAATATAAATGGATTTTTTTCTTTAATGGCTGATTTACCAAATAGCAGTAATTTTTTTCCAAATTCTCTTCTCCAGATTTCGCCAAAACCACCATCAATAATGATTGTGTTTCTATTCAACAACTCATTATAATTTGACAAATGAAAAAATCTTGAAGCAGAACTATTGATAATTGTTTGCAATGTATATTCTTTAAAATTTACTAAGAATTTATCTATATCTGTTATAGAGTTGCAAATTACTTCAAAATTCAGTTTCAATTCTTTCGCTATTTCTTTTGCAATAATTATATCCGGTTCAAATTGCTCGCCAAAACTTACGCAATTAAATTCTTTATTTTTAGATTTCAATAAATAAGATAAAATTAAACGGGAATCAAAACCACCAGATAAACATAATGTTAAAGGTTTTTTATCAGTAATATTAATTAGTGTTTTAAGGATTGATGAATATTCCTGAATAGTTGTTTTACTCTCTACTTTTGGTTGCCAGTTGTATTCATTTTTGGTTAACTGATGAACTTTTCTAACAATACTAATACTTGTACCGTTCGATATTCTGTGAATGTTGGTTAATACACTTTTTGTTGAAATCTGATTACAAAGGAGCCAGCGACTACCAAATTCTGAAAAATTCATACTTGAGTTAACAAATTTTTTTAGCCAATCAATTCTGGTTGACAAAAAATATCTTCCATTAATACAATTCGAAATATAAAAATCTCTCAAACCCCATATATCAGTGAAAATCTCTATTAAATCATTATTCCAAAGAAAATGAATAAAATGCCCGTTTACGTCTTTTGTTTTATTTAAACTGTCTATCATAGACCAGTCATTAGAATTCATTAATGAAGAATTTTCATTACCATTTTTTAAACCAATACCAAGAGATAATGTATTTGTTTGAGTATTTTGGTTTGTACTAAAGAAACAAGTATCTTTATTAGAACCAGCTTTCAAAAAAAAGCTTGCAGAATTATATTCATATAGTATTTTATCATTGAAAAAGTTAAATTCATTTTTTATTTCTTCTGTAACATTTCCTATGCAAGCAAAAAACCAACTCATTTAATCTCTCCTATTTTTCTATATCAAAGTTTAATATTTTTCAAATTTAATCAAAAAAATCATATAAATCATAGTTCAAAAAACAATTTAGTTCTACTTCCCATTTAAACTTGGAAAAAAGAAAGAAATAGCCGCCATAAAAAAGATGTCCAACATCTTCGAGAGTTTGTGCAAAAACTAGTCTGAGAAAAATATAATAATATATAAAAAATAAA
>DAIOVK010000390.1:0-3629 GCA_036759045.1 Kapaibacterium sp. (SeqCode)
ATTATCTTAGTTAAAGAATAATTTTAACTAAAAAATTTAAAACCTTATTTTTTTTTAAACCTTAGTAGAAAATAAACACCAAAAATCAATAAACCTTATTACCTTATTTTACAATTTCTTTCACACAAAAATTTGATAAGAATTATGTCATCTCCATTTAAATAAAGCATTTGCTTTATCAGGGGGTTCGAAATGACATAAAATCAGAATTATCAAAATAAAATAGTATTTTACCTTACCATTGGGTTGTTTCGCTTCTCAATTTTCATATCCTGAAGCTGTGGTGCTTTGATTGAGAATTTTAAATAAAATCCCTGACTATAGCCGATGGGATACCATTGAAAATATAGCTGCCAACAATGCAAATCTTTTGTTACAGTAATAACCGGAGTTAAAAATTCATTATCTATAAAATCATAGCTTGCAGAAGTTTGGAAAGCCCAGGTTTTTGTCAAATTGAATGAAAAGCTTGCATTTGCTGTTAAATTTCTTTGAATATTATTCATTAAATAGCGGGAATACTGAAAATTCAAACCAAATGACAAATTCCACGGAATATTAACATTTGAATAGCCGGGCGAGTTATCACCATACAAATCCCTTTCGTCGCTCGAATATTCCATTCTTTTAGTGAATCTGTCGCCCAAACCTGCTTCCTCTTTTTTTGTTGTATCTTTAACATCTTTGCCAAAAGTAGTATTGTCAGAACTTCCGGCAGAAGAAAATGTAGTAGAAAGCTGTAAACTGAAATTAGTAAGACGGGCTAATCCCTTTCCTTCACTGATTAAAAAGCGGTTTACTTTTGAGTATGTTTCATTTGTTTGACCTGCATTTCTTTTGTCCTGGTCATAAAGAGTGAAACCGGCAGCACCATTCATGTTCATATTCAATATACTCGGAGTTCTGAAACTCAAATTCAAATCGCTGAATTTAAGTGAATCTGCAACGAAATTATAAGAACCGCCCAGTGTAAAACGCAATAATTCAACAACTTTGTCTGCTGCTGTATCCTGAGCAACTTTTGCTTCAAAACTATTTAAAAAGCTATATGAAAGAGATTGTGAACGCTGCCTTGATGCTATTCCGCCACCGTCCAGTTCATAAACAGAATACATTACATCTTGATTGTATTTTTCATCGTAATAGCTATCATAAAATCCGAATTTTTTGTCAGACAAATCCGGTGTCCAGGAAAAAGAAAAAGTTGGTTGAAATGTATGCCTTATCGAGTTTATTCCCCAGATTTTTGGATTTACAATTCCATATAGCCGGGTTGATAAGCTTACGGCAGCAGAAAAATTATATTCGGTAAAAAAGCCGTTTTCATAGCTTTCTGTAATGCTGGAATCTTCTGGATTAAATTGCTTTTTAACTTTTCTGAAGTAGTTATTTGCGTTAAAATTCAGTGATGGAGTAATCGTAAAATAGCCGAGTTTAGGCGAAATTGAAATTGAAGGTGAGTGCGTTATTTTCCTCTGAGCTTTTATGTGATATGAAGTGTCCGGGCTTGTTGTCATTGTCTTTGCTTCGTTCCAGTTAGCATTTGCCCTGTATGTAAATGAAATGTCGCTAAGCCAGTTCTTCTGTGCAAAAAGTGATTTCAGTGGAAACATCTGTGGAATTGAATAAGTTACCTGTCCACTCTGGTTGTATGTATTGTTTATAATATTTTGATTTCTTGAATAGCTAACGAAAAAAGATGTTCCATCATCAAAGCTGCTTGTGTATGAAGCATTTGAAGTAATATCCTGCTGAATTCTTTCGTAAATATTCGTTGAAGTGTTTTTATTGTAGTTTTGCGATGAAAAATTTAGATAGGCAACAATTTTGTCCTGAGGTGAAATATTATGGTTATGGCTTAATTGGAAACTCCAGTTAGTCGAATAATTATCGTCAGGGTCAAAGCGGACTTTTCCATAATCTAAATTAAAATAACCATCGTAGTAGTTGAGTAGTTTCCACCTTGATTTATTTTTTAGCATATAGCCGCCTTTTGAATAAAAATCAACAAGAAACTGAGTGTCGTAATATTCACTTAAATTAAGGAAGAGACCGAAGTTTTCAATGACTGTTCCTCTGCTTTTGGAAAAGAAAAATGATGGAATCATAATACCGGACTGCCTTCCGCCTTGACTTGGGAAAAAGAGACCAAACGGAACAATAAAAACTGGTAAATCTTCTACATAAAAGACAATCGGGTCAAGAAATACTCTGTCGTTTGAGACAACTTTCATTTCGGGAGAGCCAAAGTAGTAGTGAGGATGTGGAGCATCACAAGTTGTATAGCAGCCATCTTGAACAAACAGCTCATTTTCACTGATTTTTTTTATTTTACTACCAAAGTAAAAGCCCTCACTCATTTCTGTTTCACCGAGAACAATGTTTCCCCGCTGCGTCTTAAAATTAAATCGAACCTTACTTCCAACATAGTTTTCCTTATTATCCATAAAACTTGGAAAACCAATGAATTTATTTGAAGAATCTTTTCTGCCTTCAGCACTTAAAGTGGATTCGTTGAAGTCGATTTCAATGTAATCGGCATTTAATTTTTGTGTCTTGTAATGCAGTTTTGCATTTCCCTGCATTTGCATTTTTTTCGTTTTAAACAGAAAACGAACTGTATCTTTAGCAGAAAACTGGATAATAGAATCTATACCGGATTTTGACTTCTTCTTATTAATCGTCGTATCAATTTCAGATGCATTAATAGAAATTTGGCTATGATTTATTATTATGGTGGAATCGGTCTGAGAAGAAGCAATTCCTACAAAGAATAAAAGAAAAAATATGTGTAAAACTGCTCTCAATCTATTTCGTCCATATTAATTCTATTGACTGAACCGGGATTTTTAATACTGAATTGCTTTTCAAAACCACTAACGGCTTCAATTTTATCGAAACCAAGTGTTGCTTTCATCTTGCTCTGCGGAAAGTCCATTATTATGGTTTGAGCCAAATTGCAATTATCAACATTAATGTAATTCTGAAAAACAACATCTAAAACTATTTTGCCATCGCGCGTTTTTCTCTGATATTGAGTTAACTGAAATTCTTCTGAAAACAGAGCAAAATCTACAAATTCTGAATTTTTATTATATCTGAAAAGTTTTTGGCTGTTGTTGCTTTCTTCCTGATAATCGCTAAAAGAAAAAGGAGTAGTAGATTTTAGAATTGAAATCAAATCGTTGAAAGAAATAGGTATATTGATTGTTTGCTTGATATTCTTTTCACTTGGAGTGCCTTCGTAAATTGTATTATTTATCATATTAAAAATAGAAAAATAATCTTTATTTGCATAAAAGCTGCCGACTGGAACTCCAAAAAGAGCACTTATAGTCAATTGAATTGAATCAAGTGAAGCAATATTTATAGAAAGTTGGGCTGATTGGGCATCATTTTCAGTCCCACCTGCAAAATCGCCTTTCATTTTGAATGATTTGTATTTACTACATTCAACAGATAAATTATTACTATCTTTAAGTGAAGTTGTTTGCTTAACAGAAGAGCAGGCAGCAAGAATGATAATTAATATAAATAAAAAAACTTTTTTCATAATAAAAATTGCAAATAATAATTCTCAAAATTAATGAATTTACGTTAATCTTGCCTGAATATTTTAAATTGAGAAA
>DAIOVK010000391.1:0-3621 GCA_036759045.1 Kapaibacterium sp. (SeqCode)
AAAGAACACACCCCTGCCCCTCTCAAGAGGGGAATAAAAAACTCCTTCCCAAGTTTAACTTGGGAAGGAGGAAAACTTTGCTTCTAATCATTTATCAAGTATATAATAAAAAAAAGGAATGTTTCTCAATAGAAAAACATTCCTGTAATTTCATAAACAATAAAATTTTAATGCTTAACGATTAATCACTTTATTTACAATAGCAGTAAATACTTCAGGTTGATTCATAGCGATATCAGCAAGTATTTTGCGGTTCATCTCAATATTATTTTGCCTTAATGCAAACATAAGTCGTGAATAAGTAGTTCCGTGCATACGGGCAGCAGCGTTAATTCTAATTATCCACAAACTGCGGAATGAGCGTTTCTTTAATTTTCTTCCAACGTAAGCGTGTTGAAGTCCTTTTTCAATGTGATGTTTAGCTATCGTCCAGACATTTTTCCTCTCGCCCCAGTATCCTTTCGCGAGTTTAATAAATTTCCTTTTACGTCTGTGCGAAGCTACTTTGTTTTTTGCTCTTGGCATTTTAAATCTCCTGTAAGTTTAAAATAAGCTGAGGGGGAGCTTCTTCCCCTTTTGCAGTTAATAAAAATCTTTTTATTTTTCTGGATAACCAGAATTATTATTCTTTCAAGAAATGTTTCTTTAAAAAATTTATTAACCCTCATAATGTAGGTTAGATATATTCTTTAATCCACTTTCTTATTCCCCTCTTGAGAGGGGAATGCGTAAGGTGAAATCTTAACCCAAAGCAAGCATTGCTTTTACTCTTCTCTCGTCTGTAGGATGGACTAAAGTAGATTGTCTCAAATTGCGTTTGGTTTTTCTTGATTTTTTTGTAAGAATATGGCTTTTGTATGCCTTTTCTCTCTTAAATTTTCCGCTTGCAGTTAGCTTAAAGCGTTTTTTAGCGGAAGCTTTTGTCTTCATCTTTGGCATTTCTAATCCTCTAAAATTTATTTTTTCTTTATTTTCTCAGGTGAAAGAACGACAATCATATTTTTTCCTTCAAATTTGATTGGCTGGTCAACTTTAGCAATATCTTCGAGTGCAGCGACAAAACGTTCTAAAAGTTCTTTTCCAATTTCCTGATGAGTAATTTCACGTCCTCTAAACATAATAGACGCTTTTACTTTAAATCCATCTTCAAGGAAATTACGAGCGTGTCTCGTTTTAAAATTAAAATCATGCAAATCGGTACGCCATTTAAAACGTAGTTCCTTCATTTGCATTTGCTGTTGCTGTTTGCGTTGATGCTTTTCTTTCTTATGGAGTTCAAATTGAAATTTACCATAATTAATTATTTTGCAGACTGGTGGAGTTGCTTGTGGTGCTATTTCAACTAAATCAAGTTCACGCTCCTCTGCAATTTTTAAAGCATTAAATTTTGACATTACGCCGAGCATTTTACCTTCTTCATCTACAACGCGGATTTCTTTAGCGCTGATTTCATTATTTATTCGATGTTTTCTTTGTTTCTCTTTTTGTCTAAGAGCAAGGGCTGCTGCCGACCTTTCTTCAAAACTCATTAATTTCAATTATTCTCCTTAATATTTTTATAAAACCTTATTTTATAAGATTACAAAAATAACTTAAATAATTGAAAAAAAAAAATATATTTACTAAACAGCAAGTTTTTCGTAATTTGCATAATATTTTAACATTATTCTGAAAAAAGATGCAAGAACTATCAAAAAACGACCAGGAATTAAGAAGAATTGAAGAACTAAATCTTCTAGAAGAAGCTGGGGTAAATGCTTATCCCTGTAGCTTTGAAAAAACGCACAGCAACAGTTTTATTTTGGAAAACTTTTCTGACGACGACCCATCACCACTTTCCGATGTTGCCGTTGCAGGTAGAATTATGAGCTTACGCCGAATGGGAAAAGCTACTTTTTGCCATATTCAAGACGAAGAAAAAAAGCTCCAGATTTATTTTAAAAAAGATGAAATTCCAGATTACTACGAAAATTTAAAATTACTTGATATTGGAGATTTTATCGGAGTAAATGGTTACGTTTTTCGTACTAAAATGGGCGAAATTTCTGTCCACGCAAAAAATGTAGTTTTACTTTGCAAATCAACAAAAATTCTGCCTATTGCTAAAGAAGTTGTTGATGAACAAGGAAATAAAGTTGTTTTCGATGAATTCGCCGATAAAGAACTAAGATATAGAAAAAGATATATAGATTTAATCGTAAATCCTGATATCAAAGAAGTTTTCAAAAAACGCGCTGCTATTATCAACGAAATTAGAAGTATTTTCAATGAAAAGGGCTGGCTCGAAGTAGAAACTCCAGTTTTGCAACCAATTTATGGTGGTGCTACTGCCCGCCCATTTATTACGCACCACAATGCTTTGGATTTTGATTTATATTTACGTATTGCTGATGAACTCTATTTGAAAAAATTAATAGTTGGTGGTTTTGAAGCTGTATATGAAATCAGCAAAAATTTTCGCAACGAAGGTATGGATAGAATGCACAACCCTGAATATACCAGTTTGGAGCTATACGTTGCTTACAAAGATTACAACTGGATGATGAAAACTACAGAAAATCTTATTTCTGCTGTTTGCAAAAAAGTTAATGGTTCTTTTGTAACGCAATTCGGTGATTTGGAAATTGATTTTACTCCTCCTTTCAGACGTGCTAAAATGTTCGATTTATTTGAACAATACGTAGGTGAAAATATTAGGAATTTTTCTGACGCAGAGTTAGTAAAAATATGTGAGAAAAATGAAGTAGAACTTCCGGCAAATGCTAGCAGAATGAAAATCCTTGATGAACTTTTTGGTGCTATAGTGCAGCCGAACTTGATGCAGCCGACTTTCGTAATTGATTATCCGCTTGAAATGTCGCCACTTGCAAAATCGCATCGCAGTGAAAAGGGTTTGGTCGAACGTTTTGAAATGTTTGTTGCCGGCTTTGAACTTACAAATGCTTTCTCCGAACTTAACGACCCACGTGACCAAAGGCAGCGTCTCGAAGAGCAATCAAAAATTCGTGCTGCTGGGGACGATGAGGCAATGACTTTAGATGAAGATTTCTTAAATGCTATTGAAATTGGAATGCCTCCAACTGCCGGACTTGGCGTCGGAATTGACCGTTTGGTTATGCTGCTTACCAATCAAAAATCTATTCGAGATGTTATCATTTTCCCACTTTTGCGTCCTGAAAAAGTATAGATTAATTATTTACAAGATATTCCATATCTAAAAGATATGGAATATCTGTATTTTTCCTCTTAAAAAACTTTTCTTTTTACTGCTACATTCATCATTTTTATATTCATAAAAGCAGGTTCTAATAATTAAATATTTCTGTTGTTCCGCATCTGAATGACAATTTTTAGAATTCGATTATTTTATTGGGATTACATCAAAGAATAATTGACCTTATTACCTTAATTCCTGAGGAATAAAAGAAAAACCACCCATGCCCATCTCATTGGGAATGTTACATAAATAGAGAAAATTATTATTGTTTTACTTCATTACGAAAAAATTTTAAATTTATTAGACTGTCATTCGGAATCACCCTATAAAGCAAGAACTTTATTTAAAAGGAGATGACATTAATTAATAAGGACTTATGATAATAGAAAGTCAAAATCCCCCTA
>DAIOVK010000392.1:0-3608 GCA_036759045.1 Kapaibacterium sp. (SeqCode)
TAACCATTTCTAAGTCTGTAAAGGTTTCAGCTCTTAATATACGAACATTATCAATTAAAAAGTCATCAAAATCATCTGGAATACAAGTAACGCAACCTGTTTTTAATTTATGCTCTATAGCACCAACTTTCAGACGGAATCTGAAATTCTTTGCTCCATTATAGGCAGAATTTATATAAGCGTCTGGAATTGGTAAAAATACCTTTTTATAATCAAAATCAAAGCCATCATCATAGATGTCTGGTCTTAAGCCGTTAAGCTGCCTTACAGTAGATGAATATACCGGATAAGCCAATGATGAATCTTTATCAGTTTCTAAGAAACCGCGTAAAGCGCCATTTGAGCCGTATAAAGTATAAGCTGCTCTATTAGTAATTGTTGTTGTCCAACTTCTTCTTGGTAAAATTCTCCAACGGGCTGCTGGAATATTTGTAATATATTGCACCCCGTCTGGGCTTGGTTGTGCAAATTCTACGTCTATTGAATCTGTATATAATGTAGCTGCATTGTTATAATTACGCCATACTAAATATGGATTAGCATTTATAATCGTTCTTGGTTCAGGACCAATCAATTGGCTATTGTTCCAACCTCTTGGCCAATCATTCATTTTCACACCTCTTTGGAAAGAAAGAGTAAGGACAGAATTGTGTTTTTGTATTAAGTCAATTGGGAATGAACGAAGTTCATCGCCATCAGGAGAACCAGGTCCAAGTGGTGGCTCAGCACCTTGTAATGTTATACGATTCATTCTTATAACAGGTGAACGTAATCTCCATGTGGTAAAATCTGGGTCGTCAAATTCAAAGTCTGGATTGTTTGTTGCTTTAAACTCACCTCTTGGTGGAAGTGGGAAGTAAGACAAATCGTCTCCGTGCGCAGCTTCTGCTTCAACATTTACCCATTTTAGCGTTGATGGCATTGGTATTCTGTCAACTATATGGAATCTCGTAACGTCATCTTGAAATTCATTCAAGCGGCGCATAACAAATATTTTTAAATCTGTTGTATCGTCAAATGGCCATTCGTCTTTAAAACGCTCACTTGTTACCGGGTCAATTGGTTCTGAAATAATATATGCTTTTAAGCGACCAATTTGATTGATAATATCAGGATTTGGGTCAAATGGAGAAAAGAAGACTTTAACATAGCCGTAAGGTGGAATACCATTATAGCTTTTGGTTCCGGGGAATTGCTGATTTGCTCCAGTTGCGTTGGTAAATCTTACATAAGGGTCGCCATCGCAATCTTTTGCAGTAGAAACTGGCAATGCCAAGCTAATACTATCAACATCTAACAATCTGTTATAAATAATTTTCTTTGTTGCTTCATTTATAATTCTGAATCTTGCTTTAAATTTAAGTTCCTGGACTTGGTAATTGACGCCTTGTGGTCCTTGAATATCATTACTTAAATTTTGAATTAGAGCAATTGGCTGAATTGAACCTAATCTTTGGTCCCCTGCTAATATTTCATAATCCTGAGCTTGTTGGTCAGTTACGTTTACAGAGTAGCAAAGGTTTGCACTTGCATTTTGAGGTCTTACCCTGTAAGCAATGCTAACTACTCTTAAAGTATTTTTCCATTGCTTAAATCTAATGGAAAGATAATTGTGAGGATAAGTAAAGTTAGGATTCTGCAAATTGCTATAGTAATGGGTTGATTGCTCGTATTCAGCAGCCCATGGTAAAATTGAAGGTGTATCCTGGTTATAATTGATGTGACGGGCAAAGCCACGAACACCAAGAGTAGTGTTATAGCGAAGTATTTCAGGTAAACCGATATTATTTGAATTAATAATAACTGAGCCACGTAAAACACCCATATTTATAGTAACACTACTATCCAAACGGTTTAATACGACCTGAGCATTAGCAGCAATGAAATTTGCGTCGCCCGGTCTTAAATTCAATTGAGCGTTTATTCCACCTCTGCTTGTTGCCAATTGTCCTTTAGGAGCACAATTTACAAAATAGATAATCAATTTATCAGCTGCAACAGTTCTTTTGAACCATACCTGTCCGTAATCATCTGGCTGTCCGTTGCTTCTGGACTGAGAAAGATGCATATCTGCAAAGAAAGGTGCAATTACAGCTGCTTTCTGTGCTGCAGGCAATGTTGTTAATAGACCTCCGCGTTTTCTTATACCAGCTTGTGGAGTAGTCTTAGCATTTCCAATTACAGAATACTGGTAACCGAAATCATCTGGAACCGGGTCAGCTAAACCATTACCAACTCTTGGACGGGTATTATCAAACCAATCCATACTCATCGGGTCGTAGCAATCAGTATTTCCATCTGGAATTGCTCTGTTTCCGTTTCCATCGTAAAAATATCTTCTGTTAGTAAGAGCAATTATACCATTTGTAGATACATAAAAACTGTCATATCGGATACCATTGAAATAGAAGCTAAATCCGATTGGGATAGGTCCGGCAATAGCATCGTCAGTTGAGTCGGTTGCATTTAAGACTCCATGTGAAAAATAGCTTCTTGTTCCGGTTGGATAAGCTGGATTACGGAAGAATCTTAGCCCTTCATCAGGAAATTGGGTCCAGAAATTAGAGTCAATGATTCTTGGACCAACGACTATTCTTTTCCAAAGATTTCTTTCATAATTTGTATCAACTATTTCAGGATTAGGGCGCCACATATCAGCAGCTTCATCATCACTGTCAACGAAATAGTAACCGGTGGAAATTGCAGGTGCAGTTACCGGATTATTATTCGCAGTAAAAGGAGCAGGGAAACTTGTTAAACCATTCGGGTCAACCAGTAAACTTCTCCTTAATAGCTCATCGGTGCCTCCTTTAACTTTATCCGCAGAAATTAAATCTCCAGACAAAATTATTATTAAAGCTATTGATGAGAGTAGTAGAAATAATTTTTTCATTATTTTTTCTCCATTTATGTTTTTTAAAAATTACATTCTCTCTAAATATAAAAACACAAAAAATTAAAAATTGTCTCAAAAATTTTTGAATTTTTTTTAATTTTTTTTATTTTTTTTTCAATTTGTCTCTTTATGCCTCGAAATCTTTGCTTGTAATGTTGACGTAACCAGATTTGTCATTCATTATTCGTTGTTCGACTTTTATCAATTATCAACTCACCTTACGCTGTTCCTCTTTTGAGAAATGTAAAATAGTTGTCTATAACTTTTTTTAATCCACTTTTCTTATTCCCCTCTTGAGAGGGGCAGGGGTGTATTATTGGTCTTCCTTATTCAGTCAATTCTGTTATAAACTTTGACTGTTGTGATTAGTACGGTTACTATGAAAATAAATTCGTTTTAATCACTTAAATCATAGTTAAAAGAATTACTTCTTGCTCTAAGATTTATTATTGGAAAAAGAAAAAAGAACACACCCCTGCCCCTCTCAAGAGGGGAATGCGTAAAGTAACTTATCAATTATCAATAGCCCCACACTCGCAATTTTGAAAAAATCCAAGGTGGGGCTATTATATTTATTCTACATAACACATATTATCTAATAAACGACATTTTACCGGAATAAATACTATCGCCTACTTTTAATCTGTAAATATAAGTGCCGGTGGACATAATTTCACCGTTAGAATTGTATCCGTCCCAAATATATTCATAT
>DAIOVK010000393.1:0-3607 GCA_036759045.1 Kapaibacterium sp. (SeqCode)
TCCCAAGTTATACTAGGGAAGGTAACTTTCACGAAAACTATGCTTTTACTCGTCATTATTAAAAAAGTAAAGCATAGCTTAAAAGAAACCTTCCTTCCCAAGTGTAACTTGGGAAGGAGTAATAAAGTATTTATTTTTATTTATGAACAATACAGTTTAGGCAATGTTATAATCAATATTTATTCACAACAGAGCAAAAAAAATAATTAAATATACAGAGTTAGAGTAAAAATTTCTTCGAAATGAAGATTGGAATACTTCTTGCCCATCCTATCAAAATTGATAGAATGGGTTAAATTGAGAAAAGATTACATATTTTATTATAAAATAAAAAAGTAATTATTATTATCAAAAGGTTTATAGTTAAAATAAAATCAATTTATTTTAATAATATTGTTCTTCTTCGTCATCATTATAAAAATAATCTTCAGAAGTAGCGTCTTCATATTCAGGCCATAAATCATCCATTCCTTCATACAATTCTTCGCCATCATCAAGCTCAGCAAGATTTTCTAATACTTGCATAGGGCAACCGCTTCTGTTTGCATAGTCGAATAATTCTTCTTTTGATGCAGGCCATGGAGCGTCTTCTAAATATTGTGCTAATTCAGGTGTCCAAAACATTATGTAATCTCCATTGTTTTTTACATTTTTAAAAATGCAAAAATATTATGTTTATTATACATTCCCAAATTTTTTTTATTTTTTTTCTAAAATAATATTATCAACTTTCCAGCGTGCCTTGATAATTAAAAAATCCGGAAAATTATAAAAAGGTTCTGAAAAGGAAAATGGGTGAGCAGTTCCAAAATCATACTTGGAATTTCCGTTCTTATCGCAAAATACTTCAACTTCATATTCTCCAGGCGGAATTTCAGTAAGTTCCCATTCCTTATTAATGTCAATTTTCTGTATATAGGTATTTTTGTATTTATGTGATTTTAAAACTAAATACAAATCACCAGTGCAGCCCAAATCAAATGCTAATTTTCCTGATACTCCGCCCCAAGTGCGTTTGTCAATTGTCTGAAATCGCACGCTTAAAGTAGTATCAGCATATTTTCTATCATTTTGAAACAAAAGAGAATTTAAATTTATTGATAATCTGTAATTCTCAAAATTCATTAGTAGCTGCTTAGGAACTACCCTAATGATATTTTCAGCAGGAAAACTCACTTTTGTCTCGTATTCTAATGAATCACTTAACCTCAGAAGTTTTATTCTACCAGAAATATCATTTTCTTTTATTCCCATATTGAAAATAAAATCGAAGTATTGCTCAAAAGGTATGTTTGAGCTGCTATCGGTGAAAGGTGATTTAATTAATTTAGGAACAATTTCATCTTTTAAGTCATTTGATATAAAATAGCCAAATGATTTTTCCTCCGAAACCGGATTTCCTAAATTATCCTTTATAGCATTTTCCTTATGTTTACAGGATAATTTATATTTAATCCCATTTTGCAATGACTTATCAACTACAAGATAAACCGATTGCTTTGTATTAAGAAATGCAGTATTTATTTTTGGAAAAACTGTTTCTACACTATCTGAAAGAATAAAGGAATTTGCACTAATTGAAAATGTATCTAACTCTTTACTGAAATTTGCCTCCAAAACCCTGTTTGAAACTGCTTCTACAGAATAAAGCAGCGGTTTTAAGGTATCAACTATTGAGCCGAGTTTTATATTGATGTAAGGAATAGAATCATTCGTAAGCATTATATCTTCAGTATAAGCACCGAAATCATCAGCTAAAGCGTCATAAAGCCGGTTTGAGTAAGCATCACGAATAGCAAAAACGCGGTACTCTCCATCTTTTAATGCCTGAATTTTAAAATTTCCGTTGCTTCCAACCTGAGTGAAATAGTGCGGTTTGGTAGTGTAAATATTTAAAGTATCTTTATTGATTCCAGTAAGATTATAGCAAAATATGTATGCACCATCAGTTTTTTCACCAAATAGTTTACCTTTGATTTGCCCGCTGTCAATTGCACTTCCAGTTGAAAAAATCAGTGAAAAACCTTCGGTGGGTTTATTTTTAGCATAGTAATCTGAATAGTTTGTTCCAAGTGATAATGTGTATGTTGTATTTTCTTTTAGGGCTTCTTTAAACTCAATTGTAAGTTCTTTCCCGCTCCAATCAAAATCAAGAGGAACTTCGGGAGAAATAAAAACATTTTCAATTACTTCACTTTTATTCATATATTTGTTAAATTTTAAAGTGAGGTTTTTGCTATGAAAATTTAACGTGCTATTTTGAGGATATGTTCCAATAATTTCCGGTTGAGTTAAATCTCTAGGACCACCGGGCGGCGGCAATGGATTAGCACAGGAAACAATAAATATGATTATAAACAGAATATATAAATTATTTAACTTCATAAGATTTTTCATTGATAAAATTATTAAAATCTATCATTTTTTTGAGTATTTTATCGAAAGAGTAGATAAGCACCATCTTTATCTCATTTCTTCCGGAATTGCCCTAAACATACTTCTTTATATTATGCCGCTTTTTCTGGTGGCGATTTTTATCGTTAATCATTTTTTTGTTGATGAACAAAAAGTTACTCAATTTTTATTCGATACTATAAATGAACTTTTACCACCAAACAAAAATACAAAAGATTTTTTAAATACTGTTGCAGTGGAAATAAAAAGTATTTCAAGCGGTAGCGGGATTGCTGGTTTAATTGGTGGAGTAACTTTACTTTGGCTTTCTTCTGCACTTTTTAGTTCTTTCAGAGCCGGACTTAATGCTATTTTTGAAATTAAAGAAAAAAAATTCTTCTTTTTCTACAAGTTAAAAGATATGCTAATCACTGTAATTGTTGTAATCCTTATTTTAATTTCAACTTACATCTTTCCTGTCATTTCCATTATTGAAGCAGATTTGAAAGATTACATTCCTGAAATGCTTCAACCAATTTTTTCTACTGTTTATATTTTAATTTTCTCGGTCTCTGTCTCTTTTGTACTTTATTTTTTAATCTATACTTTTATTCCAAGCGAAAAACCGGATTTGAAAATAAGATTACTAAGTACTGGAATGTGCATTATTTTAATAGAACTTTCCCGCCGTGGCTTTGCCTGGTATCTTGGAACGATTTCAAATTATGGAAAATTCTACGGCGCTTATGCTATTATTGCTTCAGTAGCTGTATGGATTTATTATTTAACTTTAATTATTCTACTTTCCGCCGAGTTTAGTAATTATATTTTTACAAGAAAAAAATCTTTAATAATTGATAATTGATAATTGATAATTGATAATTTTCCTAAAGTCAGAAGTTCCTTCTGACTTTGATGTTTAGCTAATCAGATTGTTGAAACCAAACCGACTTGTCAATTTTTTACTAAGGTTTATTCTGAAAATATGTTTTTATTTTCATTCTTCAGGACTAATTTCAATAAAAAATATAAATCTTATTTATTTATTAAACACTCAACTTTCCTAATTGTAGTAAGCGTATGTAAAATAAGAATAATATAAAAATCTATCTAAGTATTTTAAAAGCGAAATTACACCTTTCCTTTACCATCCTTGTTAGGCTAACGATTATACACAAATATTAGTTCTTATAATAACAAGTAAAAAATGGGA
>DAIOVK010000394.1:0-3607 GCA_036759045.1 Kapaibacterium sp. (SeqCode)
TATTAATAATCCTCAACCCGTATTTGAAAAGGGCAGAGCAAGCTCTGCCCCTACAATTGGTAGAATTGTTCAGGTATTTAAATCAGTTTCTACAATAGAAATAAATAGGTTTAGAAATTTATCCGGTATTTCTGTGTGGCAAAGAAATTATTACGAACACATAATCCGTAATGAAAAAGAATTATATGCAATTAGAAAATATATTGAAAATAATCCGCTGAATTGGAATGATGATGAATATAATAAATAAACCCACAAAACGTAGGGGTAGAGCAAGCTCTACCCGAAAAATACTCCAAAACTGAATGGAAAAACAAGGGCAGAGCAAGCTCTGCCCCTACATATATTAATTCTGAAATCGCTTTTGTTAAATCCATGCTCTTGTTAAAAAATTAACAAAGTTGATTATTTAACTTTTGAGAAATTAAAAAAAATTCATTATTTTTTAATAATATTTTATAAAATATTTGTTGTTTTGGTTAATTATTGTTAATTTTACAAGTCAAAATGACGTTAGTTTAGAAAATATTTATAGAGAAAAAAATGCTGACAGATTTTGGAATTATACTTTTGTTCTTGATTATAGGGTTTTTATTTGTAGGGGTTGCGATTGCAGCCGCTGCTTTAGTCCGTCCACACAAGCCAAATCCAATAAAAAATGCAACTTATGAATGTGGTGAAGTAGCTATGGGAAGTCCCTGGGTACGCTTTAATTCGCGTTTTTACGTTATTGCTCTTGTCTTTTTAATTTTCGATGTAGAAATAGTGCTTTTATTCCCTTGGGCTGTCGTTTTCAAAGGTTTGGGCTGGTTTGCTTTTGCTGCAATGTTCGTATTTTTCTTTATATTAACACTTGGTTTAGTATATGACTGGGGAAAAGGTTATCTTGACTGGGAAAAACCAAATCCAATTATACCAGTTCTTAGCGATTTGATTGATGCAAAAAAATAATTTTATGAATACTGAAACACAAGATATTATAGATAAATCTTTTAAAAATTTTGAACCTTTAACTAGAATTTTTCCTGCTTTATCATATAAGGATTTTTTTAATCCCAAGAAGGATTTTATGCTTTTCAAAGAAGCGAGCATAAAAGAATTTTACGATTTAAAAGAAGAAAAGGCAGACTATTTTAACGGATTTATTATTATGAACACTCCAGCAAGTATCAGACACGAGCGTTTTTTTGTTAAACTGATTTCAGATATTCAAAACTTTATTAAAGAAAAAAATATTGGTGAATTACTTGGTTCGAGAGCTTTGATTTATTTGGAAAAAGATTATCGTTTTGAGCCGGATATTTTTTTTGTTGCTAAAGAAAATAATGGGATTTTTAAAGAGAATGAATTTATAGGGGTTCCGGATTTAGTAATTGAGATTTTATCTAAATCTACTCGGATTACAGATTTATATTTAAAAAGAGTTATTTACAAAAAGCATAAAATTAAAGAAATATTGTTTTTTGATTTAGAGAATAAAGAAATAATCATTGACAAATTGGAAGATGAATATATTTCTTTAGAAATAAAAAATGAAAATCACTTTGAAAGCAATGTAATTAAAGGTTACAGATTTTCAACCAAATTAATGAATTAAACAAAATAATGGATAAATAGAATGGGACTTCTCAACAGATTAAACGACCCAATTGGCTTAGACGGTATCGTTTTTGGCACAGTAGAAGACTTATTAAACTGGGGAAGAAGTAAGTCAGATTGGTATTTGCAATTTGGTCTCGCTTGCTGCGCAATTGAGTTTATGGCTGTTAATGCTTCGCATTTTGATATGATGCGTTTTGGCTGCATTCCAAGGTCAAGCCCTCGTCAGGCAGATTTTGTTATTATCTCTGGAACTGTAACTTTAAAAATGGCAGACAGATTAAAACGAGTTTATGAGCAAATGTCAGAACCAAAGTATGTTATTTCTATGGGGTCCTGTGCAAATTGTGGTGGTCCTTATTGGGAGCATGGCTATCACGTTTTAAAAGGGGTAGATAGAATCTTGCCTGTTGATGTTTACGTTCCCGGCTGTCCACCACGTCCCGAAGCATTAGAAGAAGGAATTATTATGCTTCAGAAAAAAATTAGTATGGAAGAAATTTTCAGAAAAAGAAAAAGACTTGCTGAAGAAGATTTAGCTAATGTAAATAAACATTGAAATACTGATTATAACGTTTGTCATTCCGAGCGTAGCGAGGAATCTCAAGTTTTGTGATAAAAAGGATTTGTGAGATTCCTCACTTCGTATCGGAATGACATAAGGTAAAAAGTCATTTGAGGAATTATAGCACTAATCAACTGAAAAAATAAAATAACAAATACATGGATGAATTATTATGAAACCAAATGAAATCTTTACGAAATTAAAAGTTCATTTTGGAGAGGAAATTTTAGAGTTAGTTGAGAATCCACCTTCGGATTCATTTATATTAGTGAAACCGCAGAAGATTGATGAAATTTGTCAGTTCCTGCGTGATGATGATGCTTTACATTTTGATTATTTAACTTTGCTTAGTGGATTGGATTTAAAAGAAAATCTTGGAATTGTTTACCACCTTTTTTCTATGAAGCTTAAGCATAGATTGGTACTCAAAACTCTGGTTTCCAAAGAAAATCCGACATTACCAACAATTGAAAGAATTTGGCGAACAGCCGATTGGCACGAACGTGAAGCTTATGATATGTTTGGCATTATTTTTAACGGACATCGTAATCTTATTAGAATCCTTTGTCCTTACGACTGGGAAGGTTACCCTCTCAGAAAGGACTACAAGGCGCCCGAAGAATATCACGGGAATAAAGTTCCATATTAATTTCTTTATTTTAAAGGACCTTATTGTGAGTGAAAAAAAATATATAGATGTAGAATTTAGCCAACTTGATTCTGAGCGTATGAGAATGTTTATGGGACCTCAACACCCCTCTACTCACGGCGTTCTCCAGCTTGAAGTGGAACTTGATGGCGAAATCGTTACTGATGTAATTCCACATATCGGTTATCTTCACAGATGCTTTGAAAAGTATGCTGAAAACAAAACATACCCTCAAATCATTCCTTATGTTGACAGAATGGACTATGTTTGTTCGATGAATAATGAATGGCCTTATGTACTTGGTATGGAAAAAATGCTTGATATTAAAGTTCCAGAAAAAGTGGAATACATTCGTGTTATTATGGCAGAATTGAACCGAATTGCAAATCACCAAATTGCTATTGCTACTTTCGGGCTTGATTCCGGTGCTTTTACTCCTTTCCTGTATTTCTTCCGTGACAGAGAAATGATTCTGACAATGTTCGAAAAAGCATCTGGAGGCAGATTGCTATATAATTATTTCTGGGTTGGCGGACTTGCTGCTGATGTTCATCCTACTTTTAAAGAAGATGTTACTGAAATAGTTAGAATAATCAGAGATACAAATGCAGAAATTCTTGATTTGTTATTGAATAATAAAATTTTTGTTGATAGAACTGCAAACGTTGGTATTTTGCCTGCTGATATTGCAATAAGCTATGGAGTAACTGGACCAATGCTCAGGGCATCTGGTGTACCACTTGATTTAAGAAGAAGTGAACCCTATTCGATTTATGACCGTTTTGACTTTGATA
>DAIOVK010000395.1:0-3592 GCA_036759045.1 Kapaibacterium sp. (SeqCode)
AGTATGACTGAAAAGCACTGTTTCGTGATATCAATGACTTGTGAGATTCTTCGCTGCGCTCAGAATGACAGAGGTGAAATTATGTCATCTCCATTTAAATAAAGTTCTTACTTCATTTTGGGGTTCGGAACGACACAAAATAGTAAATCTTTTAGCGAATTATTACATTAGAAGAAAGAAATAAAATTAGTAACACAACTCAACTGTTTTCAAAAGCGGCAATAGCTCCATAGCAGGTCCCAAATTCCGGATTATCTAAAAATATTACATCAAACTGAAACAATTTCGCATATTTATTAATAATTTTCCTTATAATTGAGTTTTTTAAAACAGCACCAGTAAAGATAATATTCTCAAATTTTTCCTTTAAAGTCAAAGCAACCAAAATTGACAATATTGGTTCTACTATCAAGCTATGCAGTCCAATTGCAATATCAGCTTGATTTCCAGTTGGCTTACCAAAGTTAGAAACTGTAACGTCATTTTCAAACCAACTTTCAGTATTATATAAAATATCTGCTATTGTAGTATTAATATTACTAATATCACCACTTTTGGCTAATTCTTCTAATTCTTTGGGATTATTGGTATTAAGAAGTAATTTTCCAAGTCCTGCAAAAGTACCACCACCGATTCCCGTTCCAATCAAATGCTCGTATTTACTTTGATTATACTTAACAAATGCAGTTCCCGTTCCAATGCTTATTACAAGACCGCTTTCTTTTTCAAGGTGTTTAGTAATATTTGCTATTGCTTCCAGTTCATTAATACTAATAATCTTATTTTCACATTTATATTTGCTTGCATTAGAACCTGTTAGTAGTATATAACCGAAAGATTGATTATTTGAATATTGTTCAATTAGATTATCTAAATTATTGTTATTAATAATATTATATGATTTGATTTGACAATCTTTTTTAATTATATACTTTGAGGAAGTAGTTCCTAAGTCAAAGCATATAATTGATTTATTTTTCATAAAGATATAATTTTTAAATTTGAGTTAAATAATCCCAGAAGTTCAATGTCCATGCAAATATTCCGATTAAATAATGAGAAACAGTAACTCCAACTAATGTTCTGTGGCGTGAATAAAGATAGCCCCAGCAACAACTTAATATAACACTAATTAATGCGAATTCAAATGAAGTTGTTATATGAATAGCACCAAAAATGCAAGATGCAATTAAAACTGCAATTATGTTTTTATGCTTATGTTCAATTCCGAATTCAATACTGGTTTGAGCTATTCCGCGAGCAAGAAATTCCTGAATAAAGCATATAGGCAGATATATAATCCCTTCAAAGCTTAGAAATGAATAAATAAACCAATCGCCCTGAAATTCAGCAACATTATTATCTCTTAACAATAATTTTAAAAAAAACATTATAGCAATAACAATAGCAGAAAAAACTAATGATTCTTTTATGGCTTTCAATCCCCCTTTCAATTGCAAGCCAAAATTTTTTAAGGGTAATTTGCTTTTTTTAACAACAAAAATACTGAAAAGAATAAAAACAATTTCAATGGCTCTGAAAAAAAATATATTTATTGATGGAATTCTTTGGATTATATTTACAAAGAAAATAAAAGAAGTTATGATTAATAATAAAACAGAAAAGAAAGAAGATATAAATTCTCTTTTTTTGATTGAATCTGACAGCTCAACGTTTTTTTCTTTAAGAGTTTCTATTATATTTTCTAATGCCTGCTCACGTGCTTCTAATTTCAAACTCATCAAATTGAGCGATTCAGCGAATTCTGCTACCTCTTTTGAGTATTTTTTCTCGTCAATAAACTGCTCAATTTGCTTTCCAACAGAGTAATCACCTTTTGTTATGGAAGAAATAACTTGCTCTAATTGTTTTAATATTTTAACTTCCGACATTAAGCCCCCGTTTCTTCTCTATTTATTGCCTCGAACCTTGGGCAATTATAATATTCGATTTGTTTGTAATTTACAGGAAAACGTCCACAATTAAAGTATTTCCAAAATAATGAATTATATGATAAGCATTTTTTATTTTCTTTATCTAAGAAAAAGCAATTTAAAAGTGTGCAACAATCAGAGCAATTTCCGCAACTATCACCATATTCCCATAAATCTCTGTTTTTAATTAATGTTTTATTATAAGAACTCATTGGTGGTTCTGAAAATGGAATATAAGACATAAAGTAATAATAATCTTTTTTTATCCAGTTAAAAATTAATGTATTAAAAGCCGGATAAAGATTCTTTATCAATGAAAAATTTTTCCAGAAACGCCAATCTTTAAAAAAAATATAAGTTATGTAAGGAGCTATTAAATATCCAAATAAACCGAAAGTCAGTAAGTTCAACAGAATTAAAAAATAAAAGAAAAGCCGGAAAGATATCCATTTTATCTTGTTCAAAATTATCATTATTCCGATGCCTATAGTTAAAATTATTTCACAAATCTTTCAATTAACCATTGCAATTTAATAAAAATTTTTGAATTAAATTTGGAAAGTTCTAAAAATTGTAATTCTTCGCTGCTTGCCAATGACATCTTTATTTGACATTCTGGCATACACCAGCAAGACAAACAAACATCTCTTCGGTAAACTAAGAGAAGAATATCAAATGTAGTTGTAACAAGTATTTGTGATATTTTTCGATGTCGCTTCAGAATGAAAATTTTTGAAATTCACTTTTTATTCTAAAATCTTTTTATAAAAATTTATTTTTTTAAATTTGATTATTTTTTGTAAATTATAATAAAAAATTATAAACTAATACAATATAAAAATAATGTACTTTTAAAAAAATATGAAAAAATTATCAACAATATTATTATTTATTATAATTATTATTAATAGTAGCTATTCATATAATTCTATTATAATTAAAGAGATAAATGGAGATAGTACTCAGTATTATCCTGTTCAGTTTGCACGTCCTTTTGCAAAAGGCGAAATCTTGAATTATCCGCAAGCCGTCATTAATTCTCAACCAATTTTTACGCAAGCTGATGTAAAATGCCGCTGGGAAGATGGGAGTGTTAAACATTCTGTTATAACTTTTTATCTGCCAATTCTCAATCCCTATGATTCAATAAAAGTGAATTTTATTAATCAGGAAACAGGTAATAATGAAAGTTATTTGCAAATTGATTTAATGCTTTCAGATTTTTTTGATTTTGAGGCAGAGATGAATTTTATTAATGATTTGGATACAATACGAGTATCGGCAAGAGAAATGCTTGGTAATAATCATCTTCAATACTGGCTTAAAGGAGCATTATGCACTTCAGTTATTCTTGCAGACCATTCTCGCGAAAGGCAATATGATTTTGGATTTAATCAAGCTGGCGGAACTGACACTTTGAACCGCTCAATAAGACCGCTTTATCACATTACTTTTTTTCCGCTTATCAACAAAATTAAAATTAGGTATATTGCTGAAATTTCAAATTCTGAAAGAATCCAGGACCAAACATACAGTTTGATTCTAAAAGCTGGAAATACTAATCCGGAGCAGATGTATTCAAAATCTCAGTTTATTCACCACGGGTTGAGCCGTTGGACAAAAGAATACTGGTTGGGTGAGCCACTTCCAAAAATCAG
>DAIOVK010000396.1:0-3590 GCA_036759045.1 Kapaibacterium sp. (SeqCode)
TTGTATTTGAATATATTAATGGGTAACGTCAGCTCTCAAGAGGGGAATAAGAAAAGTGGATTTAAAGAATGTATCAGCCCTGGGGTTAACCCGTGGGTTGATTTACATTTTTTAAGTCATTAGTCATTGGTATTTTTACTATTAACTAATGACCAATGACAAAAAAGTAAGATGGATTCTGGCATTCGCCAGAATGACAAGAAAAGATGTTATTGGAAAACGAAGTGAGGGATCTCACAAGTTTTTATTATCTCATGTTTTGTATTTTAAAAATGATGTACTACATCTCAATATTTACATTTTCTTGCTTTCTAAAATTTTTCTCTTTTGCAATTCTGCAAATTGTTCTAAAAAAGGCAAATCAAAACTCTTAGCGATAAAAGCAGTCTTGTCTAATGATTCAATAGCTTCATCGAATTTCTTATCAAAAAGTAGGAATTTAGAATAGACAATATAAAAAAAAGAATTGCTAATAGCACGGAAATTATTGATTTTTTCAATATGAATAGAATTGAGTATATTAATACCGTTTTGATATTGACCGAGTTCAAGGAACGCATTAGCAACGAATATTTTGCTTCTTTCGTAGTCACTACCCCAAACCTGTTCCAATAGTTTATCGTAATGCGGAAAAATTTTTTCCCATAAATAAAGAGTCAAATCATATCTTTGAGCAAGACTTGTTGCAGGCATAAGTTCAATGTAAAATTGCTGATAATAGTTTTTATAAGCATTTGAATAAATAAATTTCCTTTCAAATTCCAAGCTTTTTTCCCAAAATGAAAAAGAAACTTTTTTTTCAAATACTAACAGATAATAAGCTTTTGCAGCGATTGTTTTGCCGAGTAATTTTGGGTGAATCTGATTCAAATCAACATTTATTTTGTTAATAACATCGTAATGATATTTTGCATGATTATAGTTCAAAGCCAGTACGCTTTTAATAAGTAAAATAGAATGAGCAAAGAGCATTCCCTTATCGGTACTTTTATATAGCAGGTAGTTAATTAAAGAATTACCATAAAAGATGTTGATATAATCGAAATCATCACAATATTCGAAGAAAAAGTCCTGCCATTCAGAATATTTCGCCATTTTGGGCAGCAGATACCCTCTAGCTTTAGGGTTAAGACATAGCTCATTTTTTATAGTTAAAAGTATTTTTTCAAATCCACTACTTTCTATAAATCTGTTACCGATGTCAATTGTTTTAATTTTTAGTAAAATGCTTCTTAGATTTAATATAAGTTCATAATCCTTTCGGAAAAAGCAAATTTTTATAAGCCAGCAGATTATGTCATATTTCAGTCTTTCATTTTCATTATAAGTACTAAGAACATAAAGAAATGTCCTGATTTTGATAGTTCTATACTGATTAGCAATATGTCTTGAAATAAAAAAAAGGAATATCTGATAATTTCTCATTTCAATATAATTAGATAAGGCACCCAATTTATTAAAAATTAGTTTTTCTTTAAAAACACCGAGGTTTAGCAATTCCCGCAATGCGTTTATATTGTTTTTGTGCTGAAAGGTATTGACAAGTTTATTTTTTGAAATGCTGTAATTATCTAATCCGTAATTTGTTAATTCTAAAAAAATATCTATAACAAATTGCTTTTCTTCATTTAGTTCAGTATTCGTAATCTTATCATCAACGAAACTGGAAATAATTCCAAATTCACTTAAAGATGTTTCTTTGTTTTTTTCATAATTATTAATGTATATTTCCAAGAAAAAAGGGTATCTTAATAGTTGATATAAATTAGTGGAAAGAATCGGTCTTAATAATGTATAATCATTAATAAAAAATTGGCTTAATGCTAAATTAACAATGTTTTCAATTTCTTCTTTATTAAGCAGTTCAAAGTTAATTAAAGAATCATTAGTTGGCTTAAAAGGTATTTTATAAAAGAATCCTTCTAATGCCTTATATTTACTAATTGTTGATATAAAAGCGTTCCACGTAGATGTTCTTGAAAGAAATATTATTTTGATCCATTTGATGTGATCTATAGTAGAAACATACTTTATAAATGCATTTATAAAAAAATCAAATTGCTTAGTATTATTTGTAATGCTTTCAATAGAATCAAAAATGATTACAAAATTTCCTTTTCTTTCTAAAGTGTTTATATTGAAATAGTTCAGCAACTCAATGAAGTCATAATTTTTAAAAGTGCTTGAAAACCACAACTGAAAATCAAAACTTTTGTTAACTAACTGAGTAAATGAGTGGGAACCGAAATAGAGAAGAATGTCTGGAGAAGGATTGGAACTAAACCATCTGTTTTCAATAAATTTAGCTACTGCTGTGCTTTTTCCACATTCGGGTGGAGCAATAATTGCTGTAACCATTTTATCGGAATCTAAAAAATCTAAAATAAACCTTGATGTGTTTTTTCTTTCAATTATTATATTATTTGGTAATTTATGCTTGTTCTTAGTTATTTTTAAATTAAGTAATGAAAACTCATCGGCAATAGTTTTAAATTTATCCCAATCATATTTTCTTGATATTACATCTTTTTTGGGGTTTAATGCTTTTCTTTTTTCCCTTCTTTTGAATATAAAATTCTCAAAATCATCAAACCCAGCATATTGAGATAGGGTATCAAGAGTATAAAAAGATGGTTTATTTGCAGTTCTGTCTAAACCAAAAAAGCGTCTAATTGTAGTATTTCCAACTGACCTCCCCGTTCTTTCAAAAATATCATCAACTAATAACTTACAATGAGTATTAGTTTTAAGGATACTCTTAAATTCTTTTATTACATCAGCCCTTAATAATTCTAATATTTCATCATCAAATATTTTATGTTCTTTTTCCATTTCAATTAGTTATTATTAATTAATATTTTTGCTTTTTTTCCTGCATAGTATTTTAAAAATTGGGAAAAAATGGAAATTCTTAATTTAGTTTTAATCTATTATATTGGAACTTGAAAATGTTATATTTTCACTATTTTTTCAAAATAATGTAATATAACAAATATTTTAAAAAAAAAAAAATTTTAGGTGCATTATGAAATACGGTATAACATTAACCCGATTAGAAGAGAGAAAATTATCATATCTGATAAGGAACTCTCCAAAATTCAGAATTCGTCAAAGGGCACATGCTATATTACTATATTCTAAGAATTACGATATTGATAATTTAGCCGGAATATTTGATGTACATCGCGATACTATTAACCGCTGGCTTGTAATGTGGGACCAAAAAGGAGTTCTCGGGCTTTATGATATTCAAAGAAGCGGAAGACCTCATATTAACAGAAAACATGATGATATCTGTTGCGACGAGAATTATGAATTTGATATGGAAGTATTAAATTCAACAATGCAAATTGCTGATTAACGAGTGTGTATTAAACATTTCAAGATAGAATAAAGTTTTAATACCAATGATTTGTGAGATTTCCCACTTAGTTACCAATGACATCTTTTCCTTTGTCGGTCATTCTGAACGAAGTGAAGAATCTCACAGAGTAAAAATATGTCATCTCCATTTAAATAAAGCACTTGCTTTATAAGGGGGTTGCCAATGACATCTTTTTTCAGTCATACTATCAACAAGTTGATAGCAT